>NZ_JBHWMB010000047.1:0-58750 GCF_042730015.1 Streptomyces sp. NPDC059957
CCGTTTCTTCCTGCTCTCCCCGCGCGGACGGGGCCGTCGGCCACCTAGATCCGCACGCCGCCTTTGTGTGGCCGCATCAGCTGAGTGCCAGCACGGCGAGGGCCGTCAGGGCGACGGGGAGCAGCGGCCGGCGCGCGGAGCGGGCGAACGTGCTGGTGGAGCCATGGGTTCGGGTCATGCGGACAGTCTCTGATCATGGCGAGCCCGGCGCGTGAGTACGCATACTCACCTGGGCCGGGGGTACTTGCTCAAGCTCAGGACGTGTACGTGTCCGCCACGCCCCGCAGCCCCCGCGCGTACGCCAGGAACGCCGTCAGGCCCACCTCGAAGGCGGCCTCCGCGCGGCCCGGGCCCTGGGCGGCCAGGGCGCGGGCGAGCAGGGGGGTGCCCGGGGTCGGCTCCCACATGGCGTCCGGGGCGGCGAGGTCCAGGGCCGAGCCCAGGACCAGGTTCTCCAGGCCCGTGAGCAGCGGCATCACCTGCTCCGCGGCGAAGCCCGCCCGCAGGAGGAGGGCCACCGCCCGTTCGTACTGCGCGAGCACCGCGGGCGCCCGTACCGGGGTGGTCATCAGCAGCGGGATGGCCCGCGGATAGGCGGCGAAAGCGGCCCGGTACGAGCGGGCCCAGGCCTCCAGCGACCGGTCCCAGGGCTCCGGTGAGGACAGCGTGTCGCCGTCGATCCGGGCGCACACCCGCTCGCGGACCAGCTCGATCACCCCGGCCCGGCCGTCCACGTGGTGATACAGCGACCCGGTCTGCACCCCGAGTGCGCGGGCGATCTGCGGAACGCTGAACTCTCCCTGATCGGCGAGCAGTTGCAGGGCGGCAGCGCCGATCCGCTCCCGGTCGAGCAGTGGGGTGCGCGGCCGCGCCATCGTATTTCTCCCGCCGTCAGGTCTTCCCGTATCCCAAAACCGGAGGCTACATTGCCGCAAACCGAAAGCCTTTAGGTTTTCTGGTTCCCGCCGCCTGCCGTTCGCAGAAGGGTGCTCCCGCATGCCCGAAACGCCGAAGCCACCGAAGCCGCCGAAGCCGCCGAGAACCGGTAACGACCTGCGCCGCGGCGCGCTCGGTACCGCCGACATCTCCTTCTTCGTCGTCTCCGCGGCCGCCCCGCTCACCGTCATGGCCGGCGTCGCCCCCGTGGCGATCCTCCTCGGCGGCATCGGCGCCCCCGCCGGCTACCTCCTCGCCGGCCTCACCCTCGCGGTCTTCGCCGTCGGTTTCACCACCATGAGCCGCCACGTCCGCAGCGGCGGCGCCTTCTACGCCTACATCGCCCGAGGCCTCGGCAAGCGCGTCGGCATCGGCGCCGCCCTGCTCGCCCTCATCGGCTACAACGGCATGGAGATCGGTGTCTACGGGCTCCTCGGCACCACCACCGCCGACACCGGGCAGGCCCTCGCCGGCCTCGACATCCCCTGGCTCCCCGTCTCCCTCGCCGGCCTCCTCCTCGTCTGGTACGGCGGCTTCCGCTCCATCGACTTCGGCGCCAAACTGCTCGGCGTCCTGCTCGTCGCCGAGACCGGGATCCTCGTCCTGCTCGCGGGCGGCGTCCTGCTGGAGGGCGGCGCCCACGGCCTCTCCCTCGGGTCCTTCGCCCCCGGCGCGGTGCTCGTCCCCGGCACCGCCGCCGTCCTGGCCTTCGCCTTCGCCGCGTTCACCGGTTTCGAGTCCACCGTCATCTACCGCCGCGAGGCCCGCGACCCCGACCGGACCATCCCGCGCGCCACCTACATCGCCGTCGCCTTCCTCGGCCTCTTCTACGCCTTCGTCGTCTGGACCGTCATCCAGGCCTTCGGGTCCGGGGAAGTCCTCGCCGCGGCCGCCGAGGACCCGGCGGGCCTCTTCTTCACCGCCATCACCACCTACGTGGGCCCCTGGGCGGCCGACCTGATGCACGTCTTCATCGTCACCAGCGTCATCGCCTCCCTCCTCGCCTTCCACAACGCCATCAACCGGTACGCGCTCGCCCTCGCGGAGGAGGGCGTCCTGCCCGCCGCCCTCGGCCGGATCCACCCGCGCCACGGCTCCCCGTACGTCGCCGGCGCCGCGCAGACCGCCCTCGGCGCCGTCGTCGTTCTCGGCTTCGCCCTCGCCGGAGCCGACCCGTACCAGCAGCTCCTGCTCTGGGTGAACACCCCGGGCATGATCGGCCTCATGGCCCTGATGCTGCTCGCCGCGATCGCCGTACCCGTCTACTTCCGCCGGGTCCGGCACGACGAGGGGCCCTGGCGGACCCTGATCGCGCCCGTCACGGCCGCCGTGCTGCTGGCCGTCGCGATCTGCCTGGTCGTCTCCAAGGTGGCCCTCTTCACCATGGCCTCCACCACCGTCAACACCCTCCTCGTGGCCCTCGTCCCCGCCGTCTTCCTCGCGGGGCTCGCCCTCGCCCAGCGCCTGAAGACCCGCCGACCCGAGGTCTACGCCCGATTCGCCGAAGAACCTTCCCCCGAAGCCCCCCAAGGAGCAGAGCCGTGCCCGCTGCCGACACCGTCCTCACCGGAGCCCGCGTCCGCACCCTCGACCCCGCCCGCCCCGAGGCCCGCGCGGTAGCCGTCCTCGGCGGCGAGATCGTCGCCGTCGGCGACGAGGCCGACGTCCGCGACTGGCGTGGCCCCGGCACCGAGACCGTCGACCTCGGCGGCGCCACCCTCACCCCCGGCCTCACCGACGCCCACAGCCACCCCGTCTGGGGCATCGAGATGGCAGAGGGCACCGACCTCTCCGCCGTCACCGACCTCGACCAGCTCCGCGCCGCCCTGCGCACCGCCGAGAGGGGCCCCGGAGGCTGGGTCACCGGCTTCGGCCTCGACCACAACGCCTTCGGCGGGCGGCCCGTCGACAAGGCCCTGATCGAGGAGGCCCTCGCCGGAGCCCCCGCCTTCCTGCGCCTCTACGACGGCCACTCCGCCCTCGCCTCGGGCGCGGCCCTGGCCGCCGCCGGGATCACCGGTCCGCGCTCCTTCGCCCAGCGCTCCGAGATCGTCTGCGACCCCGGCGGGCACCCCACCGGCCACCTCGTCGAACACGCCGCCATGGCGCTGGTCGGCTCGCTCGCGCCGAAGCCCACGTACACCGAGCGCCGGGAACGCCTCACCCGGCTGCTCGGCGACATGGCCGCCACCGGGCTGACCGGCGCACACGTCATGGACCTCGGCGACGGGGACGTACCGGCCCTGCTCGCGACCGCCGAGTACGAGGGAGACCTGCCGCTGCGCCTGAACCTCGCCCCCTGGTGCATGCCGGGCGCCACCGGCGCGGACCTGGACGAGCTGATCGAGCTCCAGCGGGTCACGGGCCGCCACTGGAAGGTCGGCGGGGTGAAGTTCTTCATGGACGGCACCGTCGAGGGCGGAACCGCCTGGCTGGAGCACGCCGACTGCCACGGCCGGGGCACCGAGGCCTTCTGGCCCGACCCGCACGCCTACGCCGAGGCGGTACGGGTCCTCGACGCGGCCGGGGTGCGCACCGCGACCCACGCCATCGGCGACGCGGCCGTGCGGCACGTCCTGGACACCGTGCAGTCCCTGGGCCCGCGGGGCCGGATGCGGCACCGGATCGAGCACATCGAGACGGTCCCGGACGGCCAGCTGAAGCGGTTCGCGGAGCTCGGGGTGATCGCCTCGATGCAGCCGCCGCACACCGCGTACACCCGGGCCGACCACAGCGACGAGTGGTCCAAGCGGCTGGGGGAGGAGCGGGCCGGCCGCGCCTGGCGCTGCCGGGACCTGCGCGAGGCCGGTGCGGTCCTCGCGCTCGGCTCGGACTGGCCCATCGCCCACTACGACGCCCGCCAGGTCCTGGCCACCGCCCGCGACCCGCGCGGCGCGGCCTCGGCCGGTACGGGGGCCCGGACCGGGGCGGCCCTGAGCGGGCTGATGGCCCTGGAGGGCATGACCTCGCACGCCGCGCTGGCGGCGGGGGAGGAAGCGGTGGCGGGCCGCATCGCGGCCGGTTACCGGGCGGACCTGACCGCCTTCGGCCTGGACCCGGTGGCGGCTCCGGCGGACGAACTGGCCGGGGCGCCGGTCCGGCTCACCATGTCGGGAGGCCGCATTACCCACAGGGAGGGGTGTACCCACAGGGAGGGGTAGAGGAGGCCGGGACTCAGCGCTGGAAGCGGGCCAGTGCCGGATGGTTCAGGACGGCCGCCGCCACCGGGTGGCGGCCGGTCTCCTCGGGCCGGCGCGGCAGCCGGTGCGGGAGGGATCCGTACCAGGCGCGGGAGACGGCGTAACCGAAGGCCAGGCAGATCATGCCGCCGACGGCGTCGAGCCAGAAGTGGTTGGCGGTGGCCACGATCACGACCAGCGTCGCCGTCGGGTAGAGCAGGCCCAGGATCCGGGCCCAGGGGGCGGAGGCGACCGCGAAGATCGTCAGCCCGCACCAGAGCGACCACCCTATGTGCATGGACGGCATGGCCGCGTACTGGTTCGACATGTGCTTGAGGTTGCCCGAGGCCATGGAGCCCCAGGTGTGATGGACCAGCACGGTGTCGATGAAGTTCTGCCCGTTCATCAGCCGGGGCGGCGCGAGCGGATAGAAGTAGTAGCCGACCAGGGCCACGCCCGTGGTGGCGAAGAGGACGAGCCGCGTCGCCGCGTAACGCCCGGGATGAAAGCGGTAGATCCAGACCAGCACGCCGATGGTCACGACGAAGTGCAGCGTGGCGTAGTAGTAGTTCATGCCCACCACGAGCCAGGTCACCGAATCGACCGCGTGGTTGACCCTCTCCTCGACGGCGATGCCGAGCGCCTGCTCCACCTTCCAGATCCAGTCGGCGTTCGCGAGCGCGGCGGCCTTCTGCTCGGGCACGGCGTTGCGGATCAGCGAGTAGGTCCAGTAGCTGACCGCGATCAGCAGGACCTCGAACCAGATCCGGGGTCGCCGCGGGGCGCGCAGCCTGGAGAGCAGTGCGCGCTCGGACGACTCCGGGCGGTCCTTGCTCTCGGTCACGGGGGGTGACGAGACGTCCGTCCGGGTATCCAGTGTCTTCACGCTCGCTTCACCCATAGGAAAAGAGTCTGCCAGATGCGGACTCTCCTTCGATCATCCCCTGGGACGGTCTTGGCCGCAGCCTCTCCACCTTCGGAACGAGCGGAGGCCTTACGTCCCTAGGGGGTGTCGGCAGGGGCGTGCCTCAGGGGCGTGCGTCGCCGCGGCCCTGCCGCGGGCCTGAAGCGGTCGAACCGCGGACCACGAGCTCGGGGAGGAACACGAACTCGCTGTGCGGGGCCGGCGTACCGCCGATCTCCTCCAGCAGGGTCCGTACCGCGGCCTGACCCATGGCCTGCACGGGCTGGCGGATGGTGGTCAGCGGCGGATCCGTGAACGCTATGAGCGGGGAATCGTCGAAGCCCACGACCGAGACGTCCTGGGGGACCTTGAGCCCCTGCTGCCGGGCGGCCCGGATCGCGCCGAGCGCCATCATGTCGCTCGCGCACACCACCGCCGTGCAGCCGCGCGAGATCAGCGCGGCCGCGGCGGCCTGGCCGCCCTCCAGCGTGTAGAGGGAGTGCTGGATCAGCTCCTCGACCTCGTCCTCGCCGAGTCCGAGCCGCTCCTTCATGCCGAGGCGGAAGCCCTCGATCTTGCGGAGCACCGGCACGAACCGCTTGGGCCCGACGGCCAGTCCGATCCGGGTGTGCCCGAGCGCGGTCAGGTGGGTCACCGCGAGCTGCATCGCGGCCCGGTCGTCGGGGGAGACGAAGGGGGCCTGCACCTTGTCGGAGAAGCCGTTGATGAGGACGTACGGGACGCCCTGGCCGCGGAGTTGGTCGTAGCGGCCCATGTCGGCCGTGGTGTCCGCGTGCAGCCCGGAGACGAAGATGATCCCGGACACCCCGCGCTCGACGAGCATCTCCACGAGCTCGTCCTCCGTGGACCCGCCGGGCGTCTGCGTGGCCAGCACCGGGGTGTAGCCCTGCCGGGTCAGCGCCTGGCCGATGACCTGGGCGAGCGCCGGGAAGATGGGGTTGTCGAGCTCGGGGGTTATCAGACCCACGAGGCCCGCGCTGCGCTGGCGCAGTCGTACGGGACGCTCGTAGCCGAGTACGTCGAGGGCGGCCAGCACGGATTCACGGGTGCCTGCGGCCACACCGGGCTTGCCGTTGAGCACGCGGCTGACTGTGGCTTCGCTGACCCCCGCCTGGGCTGCGATGTCGGCTAGCCGTGCGGTCACGGGATTGGACTGTACCGGTCGGACGTTCACAATGACCACCACGTGCACGAATCCGGGGGAAGCCGGACGGTACGGCCGTCCGTCTCCACCGGGGCGCTCGACAGGACGGGTCGTCCGGGCGAGGGCATTTCGAGCGGGACCGGCCGGGTGTTGAGCGTGCACGCGAAGCCGGGCCGGGTGAAGAGCAGCACTCCCTCGGGCGCGGGCAGCCACTGCATCCCGGACTCCGGAGCCCCGTCCTCCAGCGCGTCCCCGTCCTCCACCGCATCCCCGACCCCCGCCTCCGGCGCTCCGAGACCGGGCATCGCCCGGCGCAGTTCCAGGGCGGCGCGGTAGAGCTCCAGGGTGGAGTGGGGGTCGCCGGTCTGCGCGGCGACACTGAGCCCGCCCCAGCCGGCCGGCTGCGGGAGCCAGCTCCCGGCCGGCCCGAAGTCGTACGGGGGCTCCTCGCCGGACCACGGGATCGGTACGCGGCAGCCGTCGCGCAGCCCGTCCTGCCCGGCGCCGCGGGCGAAGGCCGGGTCCTGGCGGGCGGAGTCCGGGAGGTCGACGACCTCGGGCAGTCCGAGCTCCTCGCCCTGGTAGACGTACGCCGATCCGGGCAGGGCCAGCATCAGCAGCGCGGCCGCGCGCGCCCGGGCCAGGCTGCCGTAGCGGGTGCGGTGGCGCACGACGTCGTGGTTGGACAACACCCAGGTCGTCGGGGCGCCGACCGAGGCGGTGGCGGCCAGGGACTCGTCGATGACGGTCCGCAGCCGGGCGGTGTCCCACGGGCAGTTCAGGAATCGGAAGTTGAAGGCCTGGTGCAGTTCGTCGGGGCGGACGTACAGGGCGAGCCGCTCGGAGGTGGGCGCCCAGGCCTCGGCGACCCCGATGCGCGGGACCTCGTAGGAATCGAGCAGCCGCCGCCAGGAGCGGTGGATCTCGTGGACGCCGTCCTGGTCGAAGAAGGGGAGCGGCTCGGTGCCGATGAGGGTGGCCTGCGCGCCGCGGCCGATGTCCGGCAGGCCCGGGGCCTTGACCATGCCGTGCGCCACGTCCACCCGGAACCCGTCGACGCCGAGGTCGAGCCAGAACCGCAGGACGGCGGAGAACTCCTCGGCGACCTCCGGGTTCTCCCAGTTCAGGTCGGGCTGCTCGGGGGCGAAGAGGTGCAGGTACCAGGCGCCGTCCGGGGTCCGGCTCCAGGCGGGGCCGCCGAAGACCGACTCCCAGTCGTTGGGCGGGAGCTCCCCGGAGGGGCCCCGGCCGGGGTGGAAGTGGTAGCGGTCGCGGGCCCCGGGCTCCCCGCCCAGCGCCGCCCGGAACCAGACGTGCTGCTCGGAGGTGTGGTTCGGGACCACGTCCACGATGACCCGCAGCCCCAGGGCGTGCGCGGCGCGGATGAGGTCGTCGGCGTCGGAGAGGTCACCGAAGAGGGGGTCGACGGCCCGGTAGTCGGCGACGTCGTAGCCGCCGTCCGCCTGCGGGGAGACGTAGAAGGGGGTCAGCCACACCGCGTCGACCCCGAGCCGGGCCAGGTGGGGAAGGTGCTCGCGGACCCCGCGCAGGTCCCCGATCCCGTCGCCGTCGCTGTCCGCGAAGGAGCGCACGTACACCTGGTAGATGACGGCATCGCGCCACCAGCCGCCGCTCGCGGTGGCGTTGCTGGAAGCGCTTGCAAGCCGGGAGGCGGTCAACTCGTGGGTCATATCGGGTCAACGCGCGTACGACCCCCCTGGTTGCGGGCCCGGACAGTCGAAGAGGGTTCGAACTAACAGCAAGCTGCGGCAACCGTACGGACACACGGATGTAACGATCACCCCTTCTTGCAGAAACTTCCCGCAAGGTCTTTCGGTCGGCTTTCAGGCTTGTTACGTTCTCGGCAACTCGGGACGCGAGGCGCGGCCGGGATCATCGAAGGAGTTCATATGCGGCGTGGCATAGCGGCCACCGCGCTGGTCGCGGCTCTGGCGCTCGCGGCGACGGCTTGCGGCGGTGACACCAAGGACGGCGGCGGCAGCGGCGGCGCCAAGGCCGACGGGGAGCTCTCCGGCACGGTCACGTGGTGGGACACCTCGAACGACGCCGAGAAGGCGTCCTTCCAGAAGCTCGCCGAGGCGTTCACCGCCAAGCACCCCAAGGTGACCGTCAAGTACGTCAACGTCCCCTACGGCGACGCGCAGAACAAGGTCAAGAACGCCTTCAGCAGCGGCTCCGAGGCCCCCGACGTGATCCGCGCCGACGTGGGCTGGGTCGCCGACTTCGCCTCCCTCGGCTACCTCGCCGAGGTCCCGGCCGAGACGGCCAAGAAGGTCGACGCCGAGTTCCTGCCCCAGGCCGCCGCCAGCGGCAAGTACGAGGGCAAGACCTACGCCGTCCCGCAGGTCATCGACACCATGGGCCTCTTCTACAACAAGAAGATGCTCGCCGACGCCGGCGTCCAGCCCCCCAAGACGCTGGAAGAGGTGAAGACCGCCGCCGCCGCCATCAAGGCCAAGACCGGCAAGGCCGGCCTCTACCTGCGCGGCGACGACTCCTACTGGTTCCTCCCCCTCATCTACGGAGAGGGCGGCGACCTCGTCGACGCGAAGACCAAGACGGTCACCGTCGACAACCCGGCGGGCGTCAAGGCCTTCAAGGCCGCCCGCGACCTGGTCACCTCGGGCGCCGCGATCACCAACGCCACCGACGGCTGGACCAACATGCAGACCGCCTTCAAGACGGGCGAGGTCGCGATGATGATCAACGGCCCCTGGGCCGTGGCCGACAGCTACGCGGGCGACCAGTTCAAGGACAAGGCCAACCTCGGCATCGCCGCGGTCCCGGCCGGCTCCGTCAAGGCGGGCGCCCCGCAGGGCGGCCACGACCTCGCCGTCTACGCGGGCTCCAAGAACATCGCCGCCGCGAACGCCTTCGTCGACTACATGACCTCGCAGGAGGTGCAGGTCCAGTCCACCAAGGACCTGAGCCTGCTCCCGACCCGGACCGCCGCCTACGAGCAGCCCGAGGTCAAGTCCAGCGAGATGGTCCAGTTCTTCAAGCCGGCCGTGGACAAGGCCGTCGAGCGCGCCTGGATCCCGGAGAACGGTGCCCTCTTCGAGCCGCTCAAGGTCGAATACACCAAGGCGGTCACCGGGGCGTCGAGCCCGGAGGACGCGGCCAAGGCGGCCGGCGTCGAATTCCGCAAGATCCTCAAGGGCTGGAAGTAACGAAACCATGGCTGCTCACACCAGCCAGTCGGTGGCGAAGGCCGCGGGCAGCGAGACCGGTCCTGACGCCGGTCCCGCCGCCCGCGGCCGGAGCCGCAGGACTGACAACAGGGCCGGCGCCAAGGCCGGCGGCAAGGCCGGCGGGGGCAATCGCCCGGGGCTGAAGCGGGCGCTGGCCACCCACTGGTACGCCTGGGCCATGATCACCCCCGTGGTGCTCGTGCTCGGCGTGATCATCGGCTGGCCGCTCGTCCGCGGCGTCTACCTGTCGCTGACCGACGCCACCGAGCGCAACGTCGGCCGCACCATCGGCGCCAACCACATCGAGGCGACGTACGAGTTCATCGGACTCGACAACTACGCCGACGTCCTCGCCGACCCGGTGTTCCTGCAGCGGCTGGTGTGGACGGTGACGTGGACCGTCGCCTGCGTGTCGGTCACCTTCGCGCTGGGCCTCGGCCTCGCCACCGTGCTCAACCGCGAGTTCAAGGGACGCGCCGCCTACCGGATGGCACTCATCCTGCCCTGGGCCGTCCCCGGATTCGTCTCCGTCTTCGCTTGGCGGTTCCTCTTCAACCGCGACAACGGCATCCTCAACAAGATCCTCGAAGGCGGCGGCATCTCCGCCGTCCCGTGGCTCGACGACCCGACCTGGGCCAAGATCGCGGTCATCGCCGTCAACGTCTGGCTCGGCGTCCCCTTCATGATGGTCGCCCTGCTCGGCGGCATGCAGTCCATCCCCGGCGAGCTCTACGAGGCCGCCGAGATGGACGGGGCGAGCCCCTGGCAGCGGTTCCGCCACATCACCCTGCCGGGACTGCGCACGGTCAGCATGACCGTGATCCTGCTCTCCACCATCTGGACCTTCAACATGTTCCCGGTGATCTTCCTGCTCACCCGGGGAGGCCCGGGCGACTCCACGGAGATCCTGGTGACCCAGGCCTTCCGCGAGGCGTTCGTGACGAGCCCGCGCGACTTCGCGGTCTCGGCGACCTGGGGCGTACTGATCCTCCTGCTGCTCACGATGTTCGCGCTGGTCTACCGGCGCTCGCTGCGCAAGCAGGGAGAGGTGTGGTGACCGTGACGACCAACTCCGCGAGTTCCGCAAGGTCCGGGAGTTCCGCAGGGTCCGCGAGTTCCGCCGGGTCCGGGAGTTCCGCAGGGTCCGGGAGTTCCGCGAAGGCGGCCTCCGTCCGCCCGCGCGGCAAGCGCTCCCCGCTCGCCTCCGCCGGGCTGCACGCCACCCTGGCCGTCGCCGCCGTGATCGCCGTCTTCCCGGTGCTGTGGGTGCTGCTGACCTCGCTCAAGCCCGCGAAGCACGCCATCTCCACGGACTTCGTCAAGGAACCGACCCTCGACAACTACGGCTACCTGCTGGAGTCGACCTCCTTCCTCTCCTGGTTCGCGAACTCCGTCCTCGTCGCCGGCATCACCACCGTCCTCGGGGTGTTCATCGCCGCCACCACCGGATACGCCGTCAGCCGCTTCAAGTTCCCCGGAATGAAGCCGCTGATGTGGACCCTGCTCATCACGCAGATGTTCCCGATGGCCATCCTCATCGTCCCGCTCTACAACCTCATGGGAGACCTGGGGCTGCTGAACCAGCCGATCGGCCTGGTGATCACGTACCTCACGATCGCCGTGCCGTTCTGCGCCTGGATGATGAAGGGCTTCTTCGACACCATCCCGGTCGAGATCGACGAATCCGGCCGCGTCGACGGGCTCAACCCCTTCGGCACCTTCTGGCGCCTCATCCTGCCGCTCGCCAAGCCGGGCCTCGCCGTCACGGGCTTCTACGCCTTCATCACCGCCTGGGGCGAGGTCGCGTACGCCTCCGCCTTCATGGTCGGCGACGAGAACCTCACACTGGCCGGCGGCCTGCAGACCTTCGTCACCCAGTACACCTCCAACTGGGGTGCGATGAGCGCGGCTTCCATCCTCATCGCCATCCCCGCGGCGTTCTTCTTCCTCTTCGCCCAGCGTCACCTCGTCGCCGGGATGACGGCAGGCGCGACCAAGGGCTGACCCGCCCCCGCGCGCACGGGCCGACCACCCGGTGCCTGCCCCCTCTCACCCCCGGCCCGACCCATTCAAGGACGACATGACCCAGCACCTCGCCGCCGAATCCTCGTTGGACGGCCTTCCCACCTCCACCGGCACCCAGCCCGGCTGGTGGAGAGAAGCGGTGATCTACCAGGTCTATCCGCGCAGTTTCGCCGACTCCAACGGAGACGGCATGGGGGACCTCGAAGGCATCCGCACCCGACTGCCCTACCTCAAGGAACTCGGCGTCGACGCCGTGTGGCTCAGCCCCTTCTACGCCTCCCCGCAGGCCGACGCGGGCTACGACGTCGCCGACTACCGGGCCATCGACCCGATGTTCGGCAGCCTCCACGACGCCGACGCCGTGATCCGCGAAGCGCATGAGCTGGACCTGCGGATCATCGTGGACCTGGTTCCCAACCACTGCTCCGACCAGCACGAATGGTTCAAGCAGGCGCTGCGCGAAGGGCCGGGTACGCCGCTGCGCGAACGCTTCCACTTCCGCCCGGGGCGGGGAGAGGACGGGACCGAGCCCCCGAACGACTGGGAGTCCATCTTCGGCGGACCCGCCTGGACCCGGGTCGCCGACGGGGAGTGGTACCTGCACCTCTTCGCACCCGAGCAGCCCGACTTCAACTGGGAACACCCGGCGGTCCAGGACGAGTTCCGCTCGATCCTGCGCTTCTGGCTCGACCTCGGAGCCGACGGCTTCCGCATTGACGTGGCCCACGGCCTGGTCAAGGCGCCGGGCCTGCCCGATCTGGGGCGCGGAGAGCAGCTGAAGCTGCTCGGCAACCAGGTGCTGCCCTTCTTCGACCAGGACGGCGTCCACGAGATCTACCGCTCCTGGCGGAAGGTGCTGGACGAGTACGCCGGCGACCGGATCGGCGTGGCCGAGGCCTGGACGCCCAGCGCCGACCGGACGGCCATGTACCTGCGGCCCGACGAACTGCACCAGGCCTTCAACTTCCACTACCTGAACACCGGGTGGGACGCGCAGGCCCTGCGGTCCGCCATCGACGACTCGCTGGACGCCATGCGCCCGGTGGGCGCGCCGACGACGTGGGTGCTGTCCAACCACGACGTGGTGCGCCACGTCACGCGGTACGGGGGAGGGGCCGAGGGCCTGGCCCGGGCGCGGGCGGCCGCGCTGCTGATGCTGGCCCTGCCCGGATCCGCGTACGT
The DNA here is from genome assembly GCF_042730015.1 of Streptomyces sp. NPDC059957. Classification (NCBI taxonomy): domain Bacteria; kingdom Bacillati; phylum Actinomycetota; class Actinomycetes; order Kitasatosporales; family Streptomycetaceae; genus Streptomyces; species Streptomyces sp. NPDC059957. The sequence goes on from NZ_JBHWMB010000047.1 coordinate 12,604, forward strand.
CTACCAGGGCGAGGAGCTCGGACTGCCCGAGGTCGTCGACCTTCCGGACTCCGCCCGCCAGGACCCGGCCTTCGCCCGCGGCGCCGGGCAGGACGGGCTGCGCGACGGCTGCCGCGTACCGATCCCGTGGTCGGGCACCGAAGCCCCGTACGGCTTCGGCGAGGGTGGCAGCTGGCTCCCGCAGCCGGCCGAGTGGGCGGGCCTGAGCGTGGCCGCGCAGACCGGCGACCCGGCCTCCACCCTCGAGCTCTACCGGGCCGCGCTGCGCCTGCGCCGCTCGCAGCCGGAGCTGGGCGCGGGCGACGCGGTGGAGTGGCTTCAGGCCCCGGAGGGCGTCCTGGCCTTCCGCCGGGGGGACTTCACCTGCACGGTCAACACCACGGACGGACCGGTACGGATGCCCGCGCCGGGCACCGTACTGCTGGCGAGCGGGCCCCTGCCCGACCCGTCGGAGCTGCCGGCCGACACGGCGGTGTGGTGGCGGGGATGACCTCCCCGCTGCGGCTGACGGACATCGCCGCGCAGGCCGCGGTCAGCGAGGCGACCGTCAGCCGCGTGCTCAACGGCAAGGCGGGCGTGGCGTCCGGCACCCGGCACAAAGTGCTGGCCGCCATGGACCTGCTGGGCTACGAACGCCCGGTCCGGCTGCGCCGGCGCAGCAACGGGCTGGTGGGTCTCCTCACCCCCGAGCTGACCAACCCGATCTTTCCGGCGTTCGCCCAGGTCATCGAGCAGACCCTGGCGGGCCACGGATACACCCCGGTGCTGTGCACGCAGACCCCGGGCGGGGCCACCGAGGACGAGCTGGTGGAGCAGCTGGAGGAGCGCGGGGTCACCGGGATCGTGTTCCTGTCCGGGCTGCACGCGGACTCCTCGGCGGACCCTTCGCGCTACCAGCGGCTGGCGGCGCGGGGGGTCCCGTTCGTCCTGATCAACGGCTTCAACGAACAGGTCCAGGCCCCCTTCATCTCCCCGGACGACCGCGCTGCGGCGGAGATGGCGGTCCGTCACCTGGAGGACCTGGGCCACCGCAGGATCGGCCTGGCCATCGGCCCGACGCGTTACGTCCCGTCGGCCCGCAAGGAGGCGGGCTTCGTCGCCGCCCTCCCGGCTGCGGCGGCCGACGGGCTGATCCAGCGCACCCTGTTCACCGTCGAGGGCGGCCACGCGGCGGGCGGAGCCCTGCTGGACCGCGGCTGTACGGGCATCGTCTGCGGCAGCGACCCCATGGCCCTGGGCGTCATACGGGCGGCCCGCGAACGGGGCCTGCGCGTCCCGCAGGACATCTCGGTCGTCGGCTTCGACGACTCCCCGCTGATCGCCTTCACGGACCCCCCACTGACGACGGTCCGCCAGCCGGTCCGCGCCATGGCCACGGCAGCGGTGGGCGCCCTCCTGGAGGCGATCGCCGGCACCCCGGTCCAGCGGACCGAGTACGTGTTCCAGCCGGAGCTGGTGGTCCGGGGGTCCACGGGACAGGGGCCGGGGGAGTAGGGGCGGGGGTTACGGGGCTTCGCGGGGGCGGGGCTTCTTCCCCCCTCTCACCACCACCCTCAGCCGGTGGTTGCCCACCCGCCCCCTTCGGTGGTGAGGCGCGGGCTCGCAGGGCTGCGGGGTGGGGTCGGCGGCCGGCCCGGGCTGCGGGTTGGTCCTTGGCTGCGTGGGGTTCCGGTGGGCGTCCCTCCAGTCCAGTGTCCTTTCGGTGCGGGTCGGTCCCTCAAGGGCGCTCCCTGCGGTCGCGTCGCTTCGCGATGGCCTTCGGCCACCCTTGACCGACCGGCCCACCCCGAAACGCCACAAGACTTCCGGGATCCCCCCGGGGAATGGCCGGGGGGAGGAGAGGGGAGGGGCGGCCTCGTCGGAGATGCCCGTGCCCTCTCCGGCCGGTCATCCGCACCATGGACGGTCGGGACCGGCCAGCCGGACGGAATGGGCGCGCGGGGCAGTCAGAGCATCCAGGGCCGGGCGTGCCTGGACACCCTTCCCGAGACCGTCGACCGTCACCCCGAGCATGAGGGGGACAGGAAGCCCCTCAGGCGGTGGGCGCATCAGATCGCTACACAGTCTCGCTCGGCTTGGCGACTGCGGGCCGTCTCGGGCTGGGAAGCTGCTCAGCATGACCGTGTGCCCTCGCAGCTGGCATCGGTGTGGTCAGTAGGTGCTGGCGACAATGACGGCAAGGACTCCGAGGACGATCAGGACGTAGATGATCTGCCGCAGGCGCTCGGTCACCGGTCACGCGCCCGGATCGGCCGGCACTCCGGATCCGTCCGCTCGTGAGCGTGCTGGTCCGGGCGGGATCCGGACATTGAATGCCCAGGGACCGTCTCGTAGCCATCGCTCAGGATCGGCCGGTCGCAGAGGCAACAGAAGCGCGTTGCCGGGCGCTCGGAGTCGCTGAGAACTGACGTCAAGGTCCGCGCAATTCTGGCCAGGCCGCGGGCGTGGTTCCAATTCGCGGTCGGTTCGGAAGTCCGTGGGCCGACCGCTGAGGTGTACTCCCATTCCTCGACCGCATTGGAGGCTCGCGGGTCCCGCCGGTTCTGGGGAAGGCATTTCACGGCATGGTGGAGTTGATGACCGCAGGTGATGAGGTCGTCGATGAGCTGTGCCACACCCTCAGCGGACGGGCGCTCCGGATATGGACCAAGAGCCTCCGCGATCAAATCCTGAATGTTCCTGCCTGCTTGCGTCGTCACCGTCTACCCCGGTTCGTCAGCGCGTCCTGTGTCGTAGGTGGATGATGTCGCTGCACGCAGATGGGCAGATAGGCCATCGCGTGGCCAGCGATGGCCATGTGGCGGCCATGGCCGGGGATACGCGCGATGACACCTCACACTGGGGCCATGGTCCACCGAAACGACGCGCTCAGGGCCGCCCGACTTCGGGTCGGATGGCGCAGCATGGACGCCGCTGCGGCGGCACTCAGCCTTCACGGGCAGCAGTTCCTCGACGACCGCTCGTACGAGGTGTCCGCACGAACGTGGCGGCGTTGGGAAGGCACCAGCCCGGGGTGGCCGTCGGAAGAGACGGCGACCGTGCTGCACGACGCACTCGGCCGATGGCCCGAGGACCTCGGCTTCCGATCACCTGCCGGCTGGATCCGACCTGAAGCCCACCCAGAGGAAGACGTGAACCGCAGGACGTTCGTATCCGTCACGGCGGCCGCGCTCATGCCCGGTCCCGTTGCCACGCAGTACGTCGACCCGGCCCTCATCGACTACTTCCAGCAGCAGTTGGAAGGTCACTACCGCGCCGACATGTTCCTCGGCCCTCACGATCTTGTCGGCACCGTCAGCGCTCAGTTCCAGCTCATCGACAAGCTCGTCCGCAGTGCAAAGGGCGAGACTCGCCGCGGGCTTCTTCGCGTTGGCGCCGCATACGCCGCGCTCGTCGGCTGGCTCTACCAGGATGCCGGAGACCTCGGCGCGGCCGCGTTCTGGAGGGGTGTAACGCAGGAGATCGCTGCGCGCGCCAGGGACCCGCACCTTGTCGGGTACTCACTCGTCAACCTTGCCCAAGTTCGCACCGACCTCGGTGACGGACACGGCGTCATCGACTTGTGCGAGGCCGTGCTCGATGACGACCGCGTTGTCCCCAAGGTGCGGGTCATGGCGATGCAGCAGCAGGCCCACGGCGCCAGCCTCACGGGTGACCGGACCGCCGTCGACCGCCTGATCGACACTGCGGGCGGGCTCATCTCCCGTGTGGACGACGACCTGCCGTGGGGTAATGCCTGTCGGCGCACGCCGGGCTACCTTGAGGTGCAGCGGGCCACCTGCTACGGCCGTCTCGGCCTGGGCCGGGAGGCGGAGTCGTTGTGGTCACAAATCCTTGACGCGGTTCCCGCGACCGCCCGCAGGGACCGCGGTGTGTACCTCGCCCGACACGCCACGGCGGCCGCCGTGGCCCGGGAACCGGAACAGGCGCTGGAGATCGCTCGCGCGGCAGTGGAGATCGCAACAGAGACGCGGTCCGCGCGGATGCTGCGCGAACTAGACGCCCTGGAGCGGGAGATGAGGCCGTGGCACGATGCCCCGGTAGGCCGGGACCTCGCGGAGGTCCTGGCGCCCGTGAACGAGGGGAGCTGACATGGGTGTACCGAAGCCATTGTCCGACGAGGTGATCATCGAGCACCTGGCCGGGCTGCCGGGGTGGGAGCGCAAGGGTGATGAGATCACCCGAACCTACGAGATCCGCTACCACGCAGCCGTTGCGGCGATCGTGACCATCGCGGACCGGTCCCGGCGCATCCAGCACCATGCTGACCTGGACCTCCGCATCGACAGTCTGCGCGCGTCGATCACCACGCATGATGCCGGCCACCGTCTGACCCACGCGGACTTCGACCTCGCACACCGCATCGACGCCATCGTGGCCGCGCACCAAGCACTCCCGCTGGACTGACGCCGGACGAACGGAAGACCCCCTCCCGGGCTCCGAAGGGCCGAGAGGGGGCGTTGTCCTGTCTCATTCAATCGAGGCGTTCTCTCAACGAACCCAGCCGTTTGGATTTCTGTCTCAGCGAACCTAGGCGCGCGACACGAGTGCGCTGGCAGTGCTGAGTGGCTGTGCCGGCTGGAGTGGATCAGGCGGGGCCGTCCTGGGGTCACTCGCTTCCGGCGCTCAGCACGGGGAAATGCCCATGGCTCTCGACTTCCGAATCGGCCAAGGTAGGAGTGAGCACTGAAGAGAGTCCCGTGGAGTGCGAAGACCGGTGGAACCTGAATCTTCGTGGCGGGCGCGTCACGAAGATCACGGTGGACTTCTGGCTCGTGCTGATCCTCGACTTGGACGGGCAAGTCGTCTTGGAATCGCCCGTCAGCCTCTCGCACGGGACGGTCCACGCCGACCGGCCCATACTCCTCACACCGGAGTCGCAGGACGTCGCAGCGGCCCTCGCCCTCTTCGGTGGAAGCGTCCTGTCGGCGGTCGCGTTCAAGTCCGGCACTCTGCGCCTCGTCTTCGACACGGGCCACCATCTGACCTGCCCGCCCGATCCGTCCTTCGAGGCCTGGCAGGTCACGGGCCCACGAGGATGGCTCTTCACATCGCTACCTGGAGGCGACCTCGCCGTCTGGACCGGCTCGGGAGCGAGCGAGTCCTAGCCGCCACACGCGTTCTGCCGGCTACGAGTCTTGCAGTCCGCCTCAACGAACGAAGTCCACGCGTCTCACCCAATCCAGCCCACCCAGGTCAGCGGCATACGAGCGACCAACTTCGTTGAGACAGGACAGGCGATGCGCTGCGGGGCCACGACGTGCCGGACTGCTGCCCAGGCCGGCCACGTTGGCGAGGAGGGGATCCGGCTCGACTTCTCTGGAGTCGGGTTTCCGCACGTCTGAGACGCTGCTCCCATGGATTCCACAGGAACAGCGGAGGATGTCGTCGAGGCCGAGTGGGCCAGGCTCTTCTCTTCAGATCGCGTGGACGGACATCTGGTCCGCGCCGCCTACGCCGAACCCAGGCTGCGGCAGCTCTTCCCCTGGGTCGGCATGTGGGAGCTGCACTTCAGCCGCTGCACCGAGCATCCCTGCACGTGGGACGTGCCCTACATCGCGCAGAGGCAGGGTGGGGGCTTCGTCGTGGCGGGCCCGTCCAGGGTGGAATCCGTCGGCGAGGCCGCCACCGCCGAGACGGCCGTGGAAATGGTGGCGGACCGCCTGCCTCCAGGCTGCGGCCGAGCGGTTGTCGGCAACCGTCACAACCTCGCCGCTTTGGCAGGGGAACACTGACGAACGGATCACGACCGTCCCGGGCCGCACACCGCGTCGGAACGCTCTGCGACTACTCCTGGGCGGTCTCCTGGGCGACCCACGTCACGTAGGCGTCCGAGCCGCCTTCCACGGGAAGCGCGGTCCACTCCGCACGGATCGCGAGGGAGCGGCGGACAAAGCGGCTGTGACAGCATGGCGCGAGTGCTGCGCGTAGAGATCAACGGTCTGCCCGCAGAGGTCGCGGACGTGCACCGGGTGGCGACCTGGAACTACGGGCACTTCACGTCGATGCAGGTCCGCGAGGGGGCGGTGCCGGGTCTCGAGCTCCACCTCCGACGGCTGGCCGGCGCCTCCCTGGAGCTCTTCGGCGAGGCGGCCGTGCAGGACGACGCCCGGATCCGCGAACTCATCCGGCACGGGCTCGGCGACCGGTCTGCTGCGTCAGCGCGGGTGAGCGTCGTTCCCGCAGTCGGCTCAGAGGACCGTACGGACGTCATGGTGTCGGTCTCGGACGCCGTGGCCGACAGCCCCCGGCCGGCCCTGCGGGTTCGCACGGCGACGTATGAGCGCGACCTGCCGCACCTCAAGCACGCGGCGACGATGGGGCTCACCTACGGAATGCTCCAGGCCCGCGAGGCGGGTTTCGACGATGTCCTGTTCGTCGGTCGGGACGGGTTCGTCCGTGAGGGCTCGGTCTGGAACGTGTCGTTCTGGGACGGAGAACAGGTGCTGTGGCCCGAGGCCCCCATGCTGCCCGGCATCACCATGCAGCTGCTGCAGGCCGGCCTGACCCGCGTCGGTGCGCCGTGGTCGCCCCGCCCGCTGACGGCCAACGACCTTCCCGAACTTCGAGCCGCCGCCGCGAGCAACTCCCAATGCCCTAGCCAGCCCCTGGCTTCCATCGACCGGGTCGCCTTCTCCGACGGGGGCTCGGTCCTGACCGAAGTCCTCGACAGGGCCTGGGCCTCGGTCCCCTGGGACGTCATCTGACAGCCGTATCGGCATCAGGTCGTCACCCGCCCGCCGTCACCCGCCCGCAGTCACCACGTCGTCGAACGGGCCACCACGTACATGTACCCGAACTCGTACCCGAACATGCGCTCGTACTCTTACCCCATGCCCGTGTAGATCCGCCACGGACGGTCGGTAGTCGCCAAGCCGAGTGGGACTGTGTAGCGATCTGTCGCGCCCACCGACCCTGAGGCCTTCCCTGTCCACCTCTCGCTCGTGTCGGCTGTCGACGGTCACGGGAAGGGTGTTCGGGCGCCCGGCCCTGGATGCTCTGACCGCCCCGCACGTCCGTACCGGCTGAGGTCACGGTCCTGCCGGGGCCGTGACCGGATGACCGGCCGAAGGGGGCTGCGCATCTCCGACCAGGCCGCTCCTCCCCGCACTCTCCCCCCGGCCATTCCCCGGGGGGATCCCGGAAGTCCTGTGTTTTCCGTGGTGGGACGGTCCGTCAAGGGTGGCCGGAGGCCATCGCGGAGCGACGCGACCGCAGGGAGCGCCCTTGACGGACCGTCCCACCACGGAAGGACGCTCGACTGCCGGGACGCCGCCCGGCACCCGCGCAGCCACCGCCCGGCCCGCAGCCCAAGCGCCCCCACCCCCGACTCCGTCCGGAAACAATTCTGCAATCTCTTGCGCAAGGTCTTGCAGTGCTTCCGCCCGGGACCTACGGTCGCTGCAATCCCCAACTCGGCCGTGACCGGTCCCCACCCGGCTCCGTGCCTCTCCGCCAGGAGGAACACCGCATGCCCACCCGTGCCCGCGCCGCCAGAGCCGCCGCCGCGCTGCTTTCCGTATCCGCCGTCACCGCCGTGGCCGCCTTCGCCGTCGTCGGCGGGACCGCCCCCGAGGCGCGTGCCGCCGCCCCAGGTGAGAAGGACGTCACCGCCGTCATGTTCGAGTGGCGGTTCGACTCCGTGGGGAAGGCCTGCGCGGAGAGCCTCGGGCCCGCCGGGTACGGCTACGTCCAGGTGTCGCCCCCGCAGGAGCACATCCAGGGGGCCCAGTGGTGGACCTCGTACCAGCCCGTCAGCTACAAGATCGCCGGGCGGCTGGGTGACCGGACCGCCTTCAAGGCCATGGTCGACGCCTGTCACGCGGCCGGTGTGAAGGTCGTCGCCGACTCCGTCATCAACCACATGGCGGCCGGCGACGGGGTGGGGACGGGGGGTAGTTCGTACACGAAGTACAACTACCCCGGCATCTACTCCGGTGGCGACATGGACGACTGCCGGTCCTCGATATCGAACTACCAGGATCGCGGGAACGTCCAGAACTGCGAGCTCGTCCAGCTCGCCGACCTGGACACGAGTGAGGACTACGTGCGCGGCCGGATCGCCGGCTACCTCAACGACCTGCTGTCGCTGGGGGTCGACGGCTTCCGGATCGACGCCGCCAAGCACATGCCCGCCGCCGACCTCGCCAACATCAAGTCGCGGATGTCGAACCCGAACGCCTACTGGAAACTCGAGGCCATCCACGGGGCGGGGGAGGCGGTCTCGCCGTCCGAGTACCTCGGGAGCGGCGACGTACAGGAGTTCCGGTACGCGCGGGACCTCAAGCGGGTCTTCCAGAGCGAGAACCTCGCCAACCTGAAGAACTTCGGAGAGGCCTGGGGGTACATGCCCGCAGGGCAGTCCGCCGTCTTCGTCGACAACCACGACACCGAGCGCGGCGGTGACACCCTCAGCTACAAGAACGGGTCCGCCTACACGCTCGCCAACGTCTTCATGCTCGCCTGGCCCTACGGCTCCCCGGACGTGCACTCCGGCTACGAGTGGACCGACCGGGACGCCGGACCGCCCAACGGCGGCACGGTGAACTCCTGTTACGCCGACGGGTGGAAGTGCCAGCACGCCTGGCAGGAGATCTCCTCCATGGTCGGCTTCCGCAACTCCGCGCGCGGCCAGGCCGTCACGGACTGGTGGGACAACGGCGGCGACCAGATCGCCTTCGGGCGCGGTGCCAAGGCGTACGTGGCGATCAACCACGAGGGCTCGGCGCTGACCCGGACGTTCCAGACCTCCCTCCCGGCCGGCGCCTACTGCGACGTGCAGAGCGGGCGGGCCGTGACCGTGGACTCCGGCGGGCGGTTCACCGCCACCCTCGGGGCCGGGACGGCCGTCGCCCTGCACGTTGGCGCCCGCGGATGCGGAGCCACCACCCCGAGCCCGACCCCGACCCCGACGGCCACTCCCACCGCCACCGCCGGTGCCTCCTTCGCCGTCAACGCCACCACCGTCGTCGGCCAGAACATCTACGTCACCGGTGACCGCGCCGAGCTCGGCAGCTGGAACACCGGCGCCGCGCTCAAGCTCGACCCGGCCGCCTACCCCGTCTGGAAGCTCGACGTCACGCTCCCGCCCGGCACGGTCTTCGCGTACAAGTACGTCCGCAAGGACGCCGCCGGGAACGTCACCTGGGAGAGCGGAGCCAATCGCTCCGCCACGGTTCCCGCCAACGGCAAGGTCACGCTGACCGACACCTGGCGCAACTGACCCTCCCGCCCCACCCCGTCCCGCACCCGAGGAGATCCGCCTTGATACGCCCCGCCCTCGCCGGCGCCGCGGGAGTGCTCGCAGCCGCCCTGGCCGTGACGCTCCTGCCCGCCCTTCCCGCCGCCGCGGCGGACGCCGCCAAGGCGCCACCGGCCCCGCCGTCCGACGCCAAGCTGGCGGCCGAGTCCGCACGGCACGACCTGACCCGGGAGCAGTTCTACTTCGTGCTCCCGGACCGGTTCGCGAACGGCGACCCGCGCAACGACCGGGGCGGGCTGACCGGCTCCCGGCTGGAGACCGGCCTGGACCCGACGGACAAGGGCTTCTACCAGGGCGGGGACCTCAAGGGGATCACCGACCGGCTGGACTACATCAAGGGGCTCGGCACCACGGCCATCTGGATGGCGCCGATCTTCAAGAACCAGCCGGTGCAGGGGACGGGCAAGGACGTCTCCGCGGGCTACCACGGGTACTGGATCACCGACTTCACCCAGGTCGACCCGCACTTCGGGACCAACGCCGATCTGGAGCGGCTGATCGACAAGGCGCACCGGAAGGGGATGAAGGTCTTCTTCGACGTCATCACCAACCACACCGCCGACGTCGTCGACTACCGGGAGGCGTCCTACGGGTACCTGTCGAAGGGCGCCTTCCCGTACCTGACCAAGGGCGGGGAGCCGTTCGAGGACGGCGACTACGCGGGAGGGAAGGGGAAGTTCCCGAAGACCGACGGCGACTCCTTCCCCCGCACCCCCTTCGTCCCCGCGGCCAAGAAGAACCTGAAGGTCCCGGCCTGGCTCAACGACCCGACGATGTACCACAACCGGGGCGACTCCACCTTCGCCGGGGAATCCTCCGACCAGGGTGACTTCTTCGGCCTCGACGACCTGTGGACCGAGCGTCCCGAGGTCGTGGAGGGGATGGAGAAGATCTACGAGAAGTGGGTCGAGGACTTCGACGTCGACGGCTTCCGGATCGACACCGTCAAGCATGTCGACACCGGCTTCTGGACCCAGTGGGCCACCGCCCTCGACGCGTACGCCGCCCGGCAGGGCCGCAAGGACTTCTTCATGTTCGGCGAGGTCTACTCCGCCGACACCGCGATCACCTCCCCGTACGTGACCCGGGGCCGGCTGGACGCCACCCTCGACTTCCCGCTCCAGGAGGCGATCCGTTCGTACGCCGCCCAGGGCGCGGAGGCCGGGCGGCTGGCCTCCGTCTTCGGCGACGACTACCGGTACACCACCGACAAGGCGAACGCCTACGAGCAGGTCACCTTCCTCGGCAACCACGACATGGGCCGCTTCGGGACCTTCCTGAAGCAGGACCGGCCGGGGGCGGGGGAGCAGGAGCTGCTGGACCGGTACCGGCTGGCCAACGAGCTGATGTTCCTCTCCCGGGGCAACCCGGTGATCTATTCCGGCGACGAGCAGGGCTTCACCGGCGCGGGCGGGGACAAGGACGCCCGCCAACCCCTCTTCGCGTCCAAGGCGGCCGACTACCTGGACGACGACCAGCTCGGAACGGTGCGCACACACGCGAGCGATGCTTACGATCCGGAGCACCCGCTCTACAAGCAGATCAGTGCTCTCGCACAGCTGACGAAGGCCCACCCGGCCCTCCGCGACGGCGTCCAGAGCGAACGTTTCTCCAACGGGTCGGCCTACGCCTTCGCCCGCACCGACACCCGCACGCGCACCGAGTACCTGGTCGCGGCCAACAACGCCACCGAGCCCCGCACCATCGAGCTCGACGCCCCGGCCGGCGCCCAGTACCGCACCCTCTACGGAGGCACGGCCCTCCTGCGCGCCTCGGCCGCCGGCAAGCTCACCGTCCCCGTCCCGGCCCTCGGCTCCGCCGTCCTCCAGGCGATCGCCCCGGCCGCCAAGCCCGCCACCGGGCCCGCCCTCACCCTCAAGGCCCCGGCCCCCGGAGCCACCGGCACCGTCGAGCTCTCGGCCGAGGTCTCGGGCGACCCCCTGAACCGGGTCGTCTTCGCCGCCCAGACCGGCACCGGCAAGTGGCAGGTCCTCGGCTCCGCCGACCACGCCCCGTACAAGGTCACCCAGTTCATCGACCCGGGCACCGCCGCCGGCACCCCGCTGCGCTACAAGGCCGTGGTCGTCGACTCCGCCGGCCGCACCGCGAGCGCCCTCGCCGCCTCCGTCACCGGGCAGACCCCGCCCGCCGAAGTCCCCACCGCCACCCAGCGCGACTACGCGATCGTCCACTACAACCGCCCCGACGGCGACTACACCAACTGGCGCCTCTACGCCTGGGGCGACATCGCCGAGGGCGAAGCCACCCCCTGGCCGGCCGGCCACGACTTCACCGGCCGCGACGCCTACGGCGCCTTCGCCCACGTCAAGCTGAAGCCCGGGGCGAGCAGCGTCGGCTACCTCGTCATCGACAAGGACGGCACCAAGGACGTCGCCGCCGACCGGACCATCGACGTGACGAAGACCGGCGAGGTCTGGCTGGAGCAGGGCAAGGAGCCCGTCCGCACCGACCGCCCCGCCTACCCGCCGCAGGACCAGTCGAAGGCCGTCCTGCACTACCAGCGCCCCGACGGCGCCTACGAGGGCTGGGGCCTGCACGTCTGGACCGGAGCGGCGACCCCCACCGACTGGTCCAAGCCGGTCCTCCCCACCCGCACCGACTCCTACGGCGCCGTGTACGAGGTGCCCCTCGCAGCCGGAGCCACCAGCCTCAGCTACATCCTCCACAAGGGCGACGAGAAGGACCTCCCGTCCGACCAGTCCCTCGACCTGAAGAGCAACGGGCACGAGGTGTGGATGCTGGGCGGCAAGGAGAAGTACCTCCTCCCGCAGCCCGCCGGCAGCGCCGCCGCCCTGGACCTCACCAAGGCCCAGGCCGTCTGGATCGACCGCGACACCGTCGCCTGGAACGCCCCGCCCGCCGCCGCCTCCCTCCAGCTCCTCGCCTCCCGCGAAGGCGCCGTCAAGGCCGAGAACGGCACCCTGACCGGCCGGGCCCAGTGGCTTCGCCTGGCGAAGACCGAGCTGACCGCCGCCCAGAAGCAGAAGTACCCGCACCTGGCCGCGTACGCCGCCCACACGGTCGACCCGCGCGACCGGGACCGCGTCCGCGAAGCCCTGCGCGGCCAGCTCGTGGCCAGCGCCCGCGCCGCCAACGGCGCCGTCCTCGCCGCCACCGGGGTCCAGCTCGCCGGGGTCCTCGACGACCTCTACACGACGACGACCGCCCTCGGCCCCGTCTTCAAGGACGGCCGCCCCACCCTCTCCGTCTGGGCCCCGACCGCCCAGCACGTCGCCCTCGAACTCGACGGCGGCCGCACCGTCCCGATGCGCCGCGACGACGCCACCGGCGTCTGGTCGGTGCGCGGCGACCGCGACTGGACCGGCAAGCGCTACCGCTACGCCGTCACCGTCTGGGCCCCGAGCACCGGCCAGGTGGTCCGCAACCTGGTCACCGACCCGTACTCCACCGCCCTGAGCACGGATTCCACGTACAGCCTGGCCGTGGACCTCGCCGATCCGAAGCTCGCCCCGTCCGGCTGGCGCGAGCTGAAGAAGCCCGCGCCCGTCCCCTTCACCTCCGCGCAGATCCAGGAGCTGCACATCCGCGACTTCTCGGTCGCCGACCGCACCACCACCCACCCCGGCCAGTACCTGGCCTTCTCGGACACCGCCTCGGCGGGCATGCGCCACCTGCGCGGGCTGGCCGCCGCCGGGACCTCGTACGTCCACCTCCTGCCCGCCTTCGACATCGGCACCATCCCCGAGAAGCCCGGGGACCGCACCGAACCCGACTGCGACCTGAAGGTCTACGCCCCCGACTCCGAGGAGCAGCAGGCCTGCGTGGCCGCCGCGGCCGCGAAGGACGCGTACAACTGGGGCTACGACCCGCTGCACTACACGGTCCCCGAGGGTTCGTACGCGAGCGACCCCAACGGCACGGCCCGCACGGTGGAGTTCCGCCGCATGGTGCAGTCCCTGAACGGCGCGGGCCTGCGCACGGTCATGGACGTGGTCTACAACCACACCGTGGCCGTCGGCCAGTCCGACAAGTCGGTGCTCGACCGCATCGTCCCCGGCTACTACCAGCGGCTGCTGGCCGACGGCTCCGTCGCCACCTCCACCTGCTGCGCCAACACCGCCCCCGAGAACGCCATGATGGGCCGCCTCGTCGTGGACTCGGTGGTCACCTGGGCCAAGCAGTACAAGGTCGACGGCTTCCGCTTCGACCTCATGGGGCACCACCCGAAGGCCAACATCCTGGCCGTGCGCGCCGCCCTCGACGCGCTGACGCTCCAGAAGGACGGGGTCGACGGGAAGAAGATCGTCCTCTACGGGGAGGGCTGGAACTTCGGCGAGGTCGCGAACGACGCCCGCTTCGTGCAGGCCACGCAGCAGAACATGGCCGGCACCGGCATCGCCACCTTCTCCGACCGCGCCCGTGACGCGGTCCGCGGCGGCGGCCCCTTCGACGAGGACCCGCGCGTCCAGGGCTTCGCCTCCGGCCTCTTCACCGCCCCCAACGCCTCCCCGGCGAACGGCACCCCGGAGCAGCAGCGCGTCCGGCTCCTCCACGACCAGGACCTGATCAAGGTCGGACTGACCGGCAACCTCGCCGGGTACGCCTTCACGGACTCCACCGGCCGATCGGTCAAGGGCTCCGAGGTGGACTACAACGGAGCCCCGGCCGGTTACGCGGCGGCTCCCGGCGACGCGCTCGCGTACGTCGACGCCCACGACAACGAGACGCTCTTCGACGCCCTGGCGTTCAAGCTCCCGGAGGGCACCTCCACGGCCGACCGGGCCCGCTCCCAGGTCCTGGCCATGTCCGTGGCCGCCCTCTCCCAGGGCCCGGCCCTCTCCCAGGCGGGCACGGACCTGCTCCGCTCCAAGTCCCTGGACCGCAACTCCTACGACAGCGGGGACTGGTTCAACGCCATCCTGTGGGACTGCAAGGACGGCAACGGCTTCGGCCGCGGCCTGCCCCCGGCGGCCGACAACCGCGCGAAATGGCCCTACGCGAAGCCCCTGCTGGCAGCGCCCGCACCCGGCTGCGCGGAGATCGGCGGCGCCTCGTCCGCGTACCGGGACCTGCTGAAGATCCGTACGACGGAACCGGCCTTCGCCCTCACCACCACCGAGGCAGTCCAGGCGAAGCTGGCCTTCCCCCTCTCGGGACCCGAGGAGACCCCGGGCGTGATCACGATGGTCCTGGGCGACCTGGTGGTGGTCTTCAACGCCGCCCCCACCGCCCTGACCCAGCGGGTCCCGGCCCTCGCGGGCACGGCCTACGCCCTGCACCCGGTCCAGGCCTCGGGCGCGGACCCGGTGGTCCGCGGGGCGGCCTACGACCCGGCGAAGGGGGAGTTCGCCGTCCCGGCCCGCACGGCGGCGGTCTTCAAGCGGGGGTGACCCGTCAGGGCGGGGGTACGGGTCAGTCCGAGTTGACCAGGGTGAGCTGATCCAGCCGCTTCTCCAGCAGGATCACCCCGTACACCCGCCCGTCCTTGCCCTCTTTGTGGGGGAACTCCCCGACCACCCGGTAGCCCGCGGACTGGTAGTACGCGACCAGCCGGGGGTTCGTCGAGACGCAGTCCAGCCGCGCCCGTTCGCGGCCGGTCCTGGCGATGCGCCGCTCGAAGTGTTCGAGCAGCCGCCGGCCGGCCCCGACGGGCGCGGCTTCGCGTTCGACCATGAGCCGGTGCACGTAGCCGGCCACGGGCGGCTGGATGCCCCAGGCCTCCTCGTCGGACCACCACAGCTCGTACGCCCCCACGGCGTGCCCGTTGCCGTCCGAGGCGATCCACACCTCGCCCTCGCGCATGACCGCCCGGAAGTGCGCGGGGTCCTTCTCGCCGGGCTTCCACTGCTCGATCCCGTGCGCGGCCATCCAGCGGGCGGCCTGGTCGTACAGCGCCACCAGTGTGCCGGCGTCCTTCTCCTCGGCCTGCCGGAACACGATCCCGTCGTCAATGATCACGCGGGCATTATTACGCGCTATTCGATCAAGGACGGTCCATCAACGCGGACCGGTCAGCGCGGACCGGTCAGCGCGGACCGGGCACCGAGGGGCCGGCTCCCGTGGGAACGAGGGCCACCAGCCGCCCCACCAGTTCCCCGAACGGCCCGTCGGCCGGCTCGTCCACCAGGATCCGTACGAGAATGCCCGCCATCTCCGCGTCGTAGGCGGCGCTCACCGCGGCCAGCGCCGCGAAATCGTGCACGAGCTGCAACTCCAGCTCGGCGCGCGGGATCCGCCGGCCGTCCAGCCAGATCAGCGCCGTCGACTCGGCCAGCGACACCCACGAGCGCACCACGAGCTCCAGCCGGGCGGGCGGAGCCTGCCGGTCGACGCCCAGGTGCGAGAGGATCTGCTCGTACGCCGCCTGCCGCACCTCGTCGATCATCGCGTTGGCCCGGCTGCTCCCGACCGCCGGACCGCCCCGCATCAGCGCCGAGAAACCGGGCCCGTGGTCCTCGACGAAGGCGAAGAACCGCCCCATGACCCGGAGCAACCGCGCCCCGAGCGGCCCCTCCTGGGGCTCCACGAACCGCAGCGCGAGCTCGTCGGCGGCCCGCCGCAGCGCAGCCTCGTAGAGGCTCAGCTTGCCGGGAAAGTAGTGGTAGACGAGCGGCCGCGATATCCCCGCGGCCGCCGCGATCTCGTCGATGGACACATCGTCGGGCGACCGGTGGCTGAACAGCTCCAGCGCCACCCCGATCAGCTGCTGCCGCCGCTCCTCGACACCCATCCTGCGCCGCACCCCGGTTGTCATGCGGCCACCCTACTGCGCACCCCCGCAGGGGCCCCCTACAGGTCCAGGACCAGGTGGTCCGAGGCCGCGCGGGAGACGCACAGCAGCATGGAGTCCTCGCGTTCACCGTCCGTGAGCAAGGTGTCGCGGTGGTCGATGTCCCCTGCCAGGACCCGGTGTTGGCAGGTACCGCAGAAGCCCTGCTCGCAGGAGTACGGGGTATTGGGCAGCTCCCGGCGGACCGCGGTCAGGGCGGATTCCGCCGCCGCCACCTCCACGACCCGCCCCGAGCGCCGCAGTTCCACGGTGAAGGGCTTCGCGTCCCCGCCGGCCGTCGCCGGGGCGAACCGCTCCAAGTGGACCGGGGTGCCCGCCGGCGCCGCCGCCTCGACCGCCGCCATCAGGGGGGCCGGGCCGCAGCAGTAGACCAGGGTCTGCGGGCCGAGCGCGCCGAGCACGCTCAGGTCGGGGAGGCCCGCCTCGTCCTCGGGGACGACGGTGACCCGGTCCCCGTACCGCGCGAGTTCGGCCAGGAAGGGCATCGAGGCCCGCGAGCGGCCCCCGTAGAGCAGGGTCCAGTCCGCGCCGGCCGCCGTCGCCGCCCGGAGCATCGGCAGGACCGGGGTGATGCCGATCCCGCCCGCGACGAAGGCGTAGGACGGGGCCGGGGCGAGGGGGAAGCGGTTGCGGGGCGGGCGGACCGGGAGCTCCGCGCCCTCCACCAGCTGGGCGTGCGCCTCGCGCGAGCCGCCGCGGCCGTCCGGTACGAGCCGGACCGCGATCGTGTAGCGGCCCCGGTCGGCGGGGTCCCCGCACAGGGAGTACTGGCGGACCAGCCCCGACGGGAGCTGCACGTCCAGGTGCGCACCCGGGGCCCACTCCGGGAGCTCCGCCGATTCCAGCGTCAGGGACAGCACCCCGTCCGCGGGCTCCGTACGGGAGACGATCAGCGCCGGGATCCACCGGCGCGGCGAGTACCCCGAGACCGGGGTCTCCAGCGCGGGCAGCGGCCAGAGGGGCGATCCGGAATTGATGCGCCGGCCGATCGCGCGCTTCGCCAGCCATGCGGCGCCCGCGAGCGCGGTCACCGTGAGGGCGCGCCTCATCCGCGGGCACCGCCGTTCGGGCCGTGGGAACCGGCGTGGGCTCCGTGGGAACCGGCGTGGGTTCCGTGGAATCCGCCGTTGGCGCCGGGGGAGGAGGCCAGGTAGGCGACGGCCTGCGCCGTGGAGCCCTCCTGCGAGGGGTGGTAGGTGCGCGAGAGGTACGTCGGGATCGACTTCAGCATCGCGCCCGTGGACGGCAGGGTCCCCTTGCGGCCCGAGCGGTAGAACTGGCCCACCGAGGCCTTGGATCCCGGCGGGAGCCCGGGATCGTGCTCCATGAAGTAGCGCGATCCGCGCTGCCACAGGAAGACCAGCGCGGTGAAGGCCGTGGCCCAGGTGCGCGCCCGGCGCCGGTAGTTGCCGTCCAGGTGCATGAACAGGTCGAAGGCCACCGACCGGTGCTCGACCTCCTCCGCGCCGTGCCAGCGCAGCAGGTCCAGCATCATCGGGTCGGCGCCGCGCCGGTCCAGCTCGTCGGCGTTGAGCACCCAGTTGCCCAGGAAGGCCGTGTAGTGCTCGATCGCGGCGATCATCGCCACGCGCTCCATCAGCCACCACTTGCGGGGCCTGCCCGGGGGCAGCGTCCGGTCGCCGAGCATCTTCTCGAAGAGCCAGTCGATCTGCGCCGTGTAGGGCGTCGGGTCCAGGCCCAGCCGCTTGAGGTGGGGGAGCACGTCGTCGTGCGCGCTCGCGTGCATGGCCTCCTGGCCGATGAACCCGACGACGTCCTCGCGCAGCCGCTCGTCCGTGATGTACGGGAGCACCTGCTTGTAGACGTGCACGAACCAGCGCTCGCCCGCGGGGAGCAGCAGGTGCAGCACGTTGATGGTGTGGTTGGCGAAGGGGTCGCCGGGCAGCCAGTGGAGCGGGGTGTCCTCCCAGGAGAAGGACACGTTCCGGGCCTTGAGATTTATGGGTGGAGACGCCACGGGGGCGGGCGACGCGGGCGGCGTATTAGACATGGCGTCAATGTACTGATGGGTAGAGGGGAGGGAAACCCCTCTCACGCCACTTCCTGCCGCCCCCGCGCCGGGCCGGGGGCCGGGCCCCGCCCCCGGCCGAGCCCCCGGCCGGGACTACCTCAACACCCCTGCCTTCGAGCCGTCCGTGAGCTTGCCCGTCAGTTCCACCTGCGCCCCCGCAGGAGCTTTCACCGCCAGCCGGTTGCCCACCGCGACCCCGCTCACCTGGCCGCCGCCCACGGTCAGTGAGGCGAACTGCGCACTGCCTGCCGCCAGGACGTACCACTGCCCGGCCTTCGACTTCCACAACACCCCGGCCAGCACCCGCGGCTCCCGCGGTCCGCACGCCGGCGAGCCCTCGGCCTTCGCCGCCTGCGCCGCCAACGGCGCGCCCGGGGCCAGGAACTGCGCCTGAACCCGGTCCGCCGTGCCCTGCCAGGTCTCCGCCCGGGTGCACAGCCAGGTCGCCGTGCCGTCGCCCTCCGGCAGCGGCTGCTTCGCGTACGTCCACGCGTTGACCGTGCGCACCCCGTGCGAGCGCACCGAGGGCAGCAGGCACGCGATCCGCGACCAGTCGCCCAGCTCCGCGCCCTCCGTCACGTTCCGCTCGGCGCCCGGCGCCCCCGAGGTCAGCCGGGCCGGGGTCAGCTCGCCCAGGTCGGTGATGAGCCGGGTCGAGCCGTCGCCGGTCATCGCCAGCGCGTTCCAGCTCGTACAGGTGCCGTCCGGGGCGGGGCTCGGCACCGGCGGAGTGACCCCCTCCGGCGTCAGCTCGAGTCCCGTCGGGGCGTCCGCCGGCTTCAGCAGGTCCCGCCGCGTCGCAAGCGTCACCCACGGCGCCGCCAGATAGCGGACGTTGCCGTCGACCCGGCTGAGCACCAGGGCCGCCGCCGTGTCCGCCGAGGCGCCGTCGGTCCGGGCGAAGTCGAGGGCGGCGATGTCGGTGCCGGAGCGCGGTTCGGCGTACCGCACCACGCGCAGGCCGTCGTACAGCAGGACCACGACGGCCTGGTCCACGGTCCCGGCGAACAGCAGCTGCGGGGGCCCCATCGGCGGCCCGGACGGGGTGCCGGGGGTGGCCGAGACCACGACCGAGCGGCCCGGGCGGGCCCAGACGGCCAGCGCCCGCCGCAGCAGCGCGGCATCGTCGACGCGGTCGCCGCGCGCGGGCCAGCCGGAGTAGTCGGTACGGGAGGAGGTGCCCCAGACCGCGGGCGGGACCCGGACCAGCTGTCCGGGGTCCAGGGCCTGCTCGGCCGCCGCGTTCCTCGCGTAGAGGGGGGCGGCGGCCCCGTCGGCCCCCCACCCGCCGCCGGGCAGCGCGAGCAGCACCCCGCACACGGCCAGGGCGACCCCGGCGGCGATCCCGCCCCGCACGAGCCGGCGGCGGCGCAGCAGGTCGGTGGGCCGGGCCTGCAGCACGCAGGGGTCGAACTCGGGGGAGGCGAACAGCTCGTCGGTCGAGGGATCCCCCGACTCCGCGACGGCGGCGGCCGGGTTGGCCACGCCCGCCTCGGTCAGCACCCGCAGCACCTCGGGCTCGGGCAGCCGCTCCAGCGCCCGCAGCACGCACGCGGCCCGGCCCGGCCCGTCGAGGGTGGCCAGCCACTGGTCGAGGGCCAGCTCCTCGGCCCCGCCCGAGCGCGGGAACAGCCGCAGCCCCCACACCTGGGGCAGCAGCGGCGGCAGTTGGGCCCGCCGGGGCAGCGCGCGGAACGTGAGGGGGATCCCGGCCTCCAGCGCGGAGCGCAGCACGCGCAGCCGCACGTACGCGTACCCGGACTCGGGCCCCGCCCCGCCCCGCTGCCCCGGAACCCCGCCCTGCACCGCCGCCTGCGCGGCCGCCCCGTCCCGCCGCCCGCGCGGCAGGGCGCGCTGGGCCAGCGAGTGGGCGGTGAGAACCCGCCGGTTGCGGCCGAGGGCGGGCGGCAGCACCAGGTAGGCCAGTCGCACCAGCCGTGGATAGTGCTCGACGATGGCGGCCTCGGCCTGCTCGACATCGGGCGGGAGGGGGCGGGTGGCGGTATCCGGCGCAGTCACGTTCAGCAGAACGAGCGAATGGTCGGATGGTCACCGGGTCCCAGCGCGCATGTTCGGACCGGTTCTCCCGGCGCGGCGCTCCCGGCGCTCCGGCCCGGCCGGGAGGATCCCGCGGAGGGATCAGGCGATGAGGCGGGCGCGCAGTGCCTCGACCGTTTCGTCGGGGACGCCGAGGCCCTCGCGCACGTACTTCTCCATCGAGCCGTAGCGCGTGTTCACCTCGTCGAACGCGGCCTCCAGGTAGGAGGGGAAGACGCCGATCAGCGCCAGCGCGATGTCCGGGTCGCCGCCGGCCGCCGTGAAGCCCTCGATCATCGGGGCGAACGCGATCCGCACCGCCGGGTTGACCGACAGGTACTCGCTCATCAGCGTCTCGTCGTCGGCGCCGAGCAGGGACAGGACCACGGTCGCGCCCCAGCCCGTACGGTCCTTGCCCGCCGTGCAGTGGAAGAGCAGCGGCCCGGACGTCGGGTCGGCGAGCTCGGTGATCAGCAGTCGGTACGCGGCCTGCGCGGAGGCGGAGCTGACCAGTGAGCGGTAGATGCCGGCGAACAGCGCCTGCGCCTTGCCGCCGCCCAGGTGCTCCTCGGCCACCACCGGGTCGGACAGGAGGTCCTTGAGCTGGGCGGCGGGGATCTTCCCCGGGCCGGCGTCGCCCGAGCTGTCGGCCGCCATCTTGTCGGCCAGGGCGTCGGCTATGAGCATCCGGGTTCCGGCCGGTATCCGGTCGGGGTGATCGCCGCGCTCCACGCCGGAACGGAAATCGATGACGGTGCCGATGCCCAGCGCGGCCACCTCCAGGTCGACGTCGAGGTCGAGCCGGTCGAGCTGGCCCGAGCGCAGCGCCAGGCCCGGGCGGACGGTGCGGCCGTCGGCGAGCGGAGTGCCTCCGAGGTCCCGGAGGTTGGCGACGGTCGTGGCGGAGGTGGCGGTCATCGTGGCGGCTCCAACGTGATCAGAGATCAGAGAAACGTGATCAGAGAAACGTGATCAGAGAATCGAATGATCAGGGAAATGGATGGCTCAGGATGAAGCGCGCTGGGTGACGCGTGTCATCCATCTGATTTTCGGAGATTTCGCTCCGGAAAGGTAATCGGCGGCCAGGGAGACCCCGAGGCCGAGCCCCAGTGCCACCAGGTGCCCGGCGTCGGTGAAGGTCCGCTCCCGCCGCAGCACCGGCCGGACGGCGAGCGCCAGCAGCCCGACCCGGGCGGTGGTGCGCACCGGACCGCGCGGGAGCGCCGAGGTCAGCGCCCCGAGCACGGTGTTGAAGCCGTAGCTGGTGCCCACGTCCACCGCCCGCCGGGTCCGGGGGCCGGCCGTCCGGCGGAGCACGCCGTGGACCAGGAGGGTGGCCGTGACGTGCCCGAACAGGAAGGCCGCCGCCGTCCACCAGGCCCCGTAGGCGTACTCGGCGTACCCGAGGACGGCCACCAGCAGGAGCGCGTACGGCAGCGGCATCGGCTCCTCGACGAGGAAGGCGCTGGCCGGCAGGGTCTCCCAGCGGCCGGCGTCCAGGTTGTCGGCGTTGGTGGAGCAGCGGCGCAGCAGCCGCTCCCGTGCCTCCGGCTCCAGCCGCTCCAGGGCGTACGCCCCGAGCTGGACCGCGCCCGTGTACACCGCGCTCATCGGGACCGTCAACGGTAAGGGGATCATCGGACCATGATCGGCCACGGGGGCGCCCTTGGGCGAGGCGGGGGGCCGTGGCAACATTCCCAGGTCATGTCAAACAGCCCCGCGCCGATGCGCGCCACGCGGGCCGCGGTATTCGCGGCGGTGGCCGTCGTACTGGGTGCGGCGGGGCATTCGTACATGTCCGGTACGGACCTTCCCGCGATGGTGCTTCTGTCCGCCTTCGGGCTGACCGGAGGGCTCGCCTGGCTCTCGGCCGGTCGCCGGCGCGGACCGCTCCCCATCGCCGCGTCGCTGCTCGCGGTGCAGGCGGTCCTGCACCTCCTGTTCTCCTCCTCTTCCGCCTCCTCGCCGGCCCCGGCCGGTGGCCGCCATCGGGCGGATATGGGTACGGGTACGGGTGTGGGCATGGACGCGGGCGCGGCCGACGCCGTGCAGGGCATGGGCTCCATGGACGCCATGAGCGGCATGGAGGGCATGGCCGCCATGGGTGACATGGCCGCCGGCCACGCCCATGACGGGCTCGGCATGATCGCCGCGCACGCCCTCGCCGGGCTGTTCTGCGCGCTCTGGCTGGCCTGGGGCGAGGCCGCCGTCTTCCGGCTCGCCGCCGCCCTCGCCGCCGGGGCGCTGCTCGCCGCCCGGCCGCTCTCCCGGGTCCTCGCCCTGCTCCGGGCGCGCGGGATCCCCGTACCGCCGGCGCGGGCGTTCCGGCCCGCCGGGTACGAACGGCCGCGCACCCTGCGCGGCGCCGTCCACGCGCACACCGCGGAGCGGCGCGGGCCGCCCGCGCGCGCACGGATCCGTACCACGGCCCCCGGCCGTCCTGCCCGCGCCTGACCGAACGGCGCACCCCTGGTGAGGGGGCGGCGAGACCTGGGGCCGCCCCCCCATGTCTTCGCCAACACCTAGGACACGCATGTCTCTCGACGAGGTCGGGAAACTCCGCTCAGCGGACCCCGACGCCCCCGACGCTCCCGACGCCCCCGAGACCACCGCGGCCGAGCCCGCCCCCGCCCGCGGGCCCGGCACCTGGGCCGCCCTGCGGCCGCTGCTCCTGCGCCTGCACTTCTACGCCGGGCTGCTGATCGCCCCGCTCCTGCTCGTCGCCGCCACCACCGGGCTGCTCTACGCCGGATCCTGGCAGGCCGAGAAGTTCCTCTACGCCGACGAGCTGACGGTCGACCGCGTCGGCGCGAGCGCGCAGCCGCTCAGCGCGCAGGTCGGCGCCGCCACGAACGCCGCGCCCCAGGGCAAGGTGACGGCCGTGTGGCCCGCACCCGAGGCGGATGCCACCACCCGGGTGATCATGGAGAGCCCGGGACTCGCCGAGGGCGAGACCCTCACCGTGTTCGTCGATCCGTATACGGCCGAGGTCCGCGGGAAGCTCACGACCGTCGGGGACGCGCTGCCGTTGCGGGCCTGGCTGAGCGAGTTCCACGCCAGCCTCCACCTGGGGGAGTTCGGCCGGAACTACAGCGAGCTCGCCGCGAGCTGGCTGTGGGTGGTCGCGCTCGGCGGGCTCGCGCTGTGGATCGGCCGCAAGCGCGCCCGTAAGGCCGCCCTCGTCGTGCCGGAGGTCCGCACGGCGACCGGCCGCCGCAAGACCCTGTCCTGGCACGGCTCCGTCGGCGTCTGGATCGCGGTCGGCCTCGTCGGCCTCTCCATCACCGGTCTGACCTGGTCGAGGTACGCCGGCGAGAACATCGGGGAACTCAAGGACGGCCTCGGCGGGGGCACCCCGGCCGTGGCCGCCAAGCTCCCCGGCGCCCCGGCCGCCGACGCGGGCGGTGAGCACGCCGGGCACGGCGCGGCCGGCGGTGACCAGGCGGCGATGCCCGCCCCCGTCGATGTCATCGGCATCGACGGAGCGGTGGCGGCGGCCCGGTCCGCCGGGGTCACCGAGTCGCTGCGGATCAGCCTGCCCACCCCGGGCAAGGGGTACGTGGTCAAGGAGCAGGACAAGCAGGTGCCGGTGCACCTGGACGCGGTCTCCGTGGACCCCGCCGACGGCCGGGTCATGGACGAACTCCGCTTCTCCGACCACCCGCTGCTCGCCCAGCTGACCCGCTTCGGCATCGACCTGCACATGGGCCTGACCTTCGGGTTCGCCAACCAGCTGGCCCTGGCCGCGCTGGCGGTCCTGGTGATGTTCATGGTCGTCTGGGGCTACCGCATGTGGTGGCTGCGCCGCCCGACCAAGGAGCGCACGTTCTCGGCCGGCCGCCCCCAGCCGCGCGGAGCGTGGCGGAAGCTGCCGGTGACGCTGCTGCTCCCGCTGGCCGCGGCGACGGCCGTCGTGGGCTGGTTCGTGCCGATGCTGGGCATCAGCCTGCTGGTGTTCCTGGCGGGCGACCTGGTGCTGGGCTTCGTCGCGTCGAGGCGCGGGGCCGGGGCCGGCGCCTAGAGCGTGCTCCGGGGGGCGGGGTTCCCCGAGGGGAGCCCCGGCCCACCCGGCGGCATCAGCCGATCTTCCAGAGCGTGAGCGTGGTGACGTAGTCGGGCATGGGGCCGTAGGTCCCCTTGCTCGGGTCCTGGATCACGTCGGTGATGCGGATCATCGCCAGGTTGTTCTCACTGGTGACGGTGCACAGCACGGTGCCCTTCGTGATCGTCTTGCCCTCCTTCAGCTCGACCCTGCCCACGCTGGAGGTCAGGGTGTTGGTGGCGACGGCCTCGCGGCACTCCTCCGGCGTGGTGCCCGGGCTCTTGCCCGCGGCCGTCAGGAAGCGCAGGTCGGCGTCGCCCCAGTCCTGGTAGGTGAGCTCCATTCCCTGGGTCTTCCCGATGGCTCCCTTCGGGAAGATCTGCGGAGCGTCCAGGTCGACGTGGGTTCCCGTGCTCCCGGAGGGCCCGCGCAGGGTGAAGGGCTTGTCCTGGAACACGGGGGTGTACGCGGCCTTCGGCGGGGCGGAGGCCGAGGGCGAGGTCTTCGGCGCGGAGGGGGCCTTGACCGGGTCCGAGGTCTCGGGAGCGGCCGGGGCCTCCTGCCCGGCGGCGGGCGTCTTGGCGCCGTCCTTGGAGCCGTCCTCGTCCAGCAGCCAGACCGCGCCGGCGCCGGCGAGGACGGCCAGCACCAGGGAGGCGGCGATGAGCCCGCCCCGGAAGCCCTTCGGCGCCGGAGCGGGGGCCGGAGCCCGATTCGGGCTCGGACCCGGGGCGGGCGTCGGGCGGTTCGGCCGCGGCGGCCCCGCGGGCCGGGGCGGCGCGAACGCCGTGTCCGCGGCGTGCACCCCGCCGAAGGCACCGGCAGTCCCGGTACCCGCACCTGTACCGGCGGGGCCGAAATCACCGGCACCGGCACCCGCACCCGCGTCCGCCACCGTCGGCACCGGCGGATTCTCCGCGGCCCGTACCCGCCGGGCGATCTCCAGTCCGACCGGCTCCGGGAGCCAGCCGTCGAAATCGTTCAGCGGCCGCCCGGCGAACAGTTCGCACAGCGCGGCGAGCTCCTCCGTGCCGATCCGCGCCGCCGGATCCGCCGTCAGGCAGCGCTCCAGCAGCGGCTTCAGCTCGGTCGGGTAGCCGCTCAGGTCCGGGGGCAGCCGGTCGGTGTTGGCGATGCGCACGCCGAGGGCCGTGGCCCCGCCCTCCCCGTAGGGATGCCGCCCGGTGGCCGCGACCGCGGCGATGAGCCCGACCGCGAACAGGTCGCTCGCGGTGGTGACTTCGGCGCCCAGCGCGTGTTCGGGGGACATGTACTGCGGCGTGCCGATGACCCCGCCGGTGCGGGTGAGCTGCGTGCTGTCGGCGGCCCGGGCGATCCCGAAGTCGATGACGTACGGCCCGGCCGCGCCGAGCAGCAGGTTGGCGGGCTTCAGGTCGCGGTGCACGACCCCCGCGGAGTGGATGGAGCCGAGGGCCCGCGCCGTGCAGCCGATCAGCTGGAACACCGTGCTCAGCGGAAGCGGACCGTGGGCGCTCAGGGCGTCGTGCAGCGACAGTCCCGGTACGAACACCGAGGCGAGCCAGGGCGAGGCGCCCGTGGTGTCGTGGTCGAGGACCGGTACGAGGTGGTAGCCCTGCACCCGGCGTGCGGCCCGCACCTCCTGCTCGAACCGGCTGCGGAAGTCGGGGTCCTGCCCGAACTCCCGGCGGATCAGCTTCAGTGCGACCGGCTGTCCGCCGCGCGTGTGCGAGAGGTAGACGGTGCCCATGCCGCCCTCGCCGATCCGGGCGATCAGCCGGTAGCCGGCGGTCTCGCGGGGGTCCTGGGGCTCAAGTGGGGCAAGTACGCTGCCGGTTCCGATGGTCACGACGGAAAAGCCTACGTCAGGGGCCGGGCCTGATCAGCACGGGTGTGCGAGGAAATCCCCTTTGTGGCGGCCCGAGTTGACCGTCCCGGTCCACCGTCCCGGTCCACCGGCCCGGTCCACCGGCCCGGTCCACCGGCCCGGTCCACTGGGCCGACCGCACCCGGTCGGCCCCGTCCGGGCGGGCCCGTACTCCCCCTCGTCAGTACGGACCCGCAGCCGTCCCCGTCAGGGGGCGTACTTGTACCCCACGCGGCGTACGGTCTGGATCGCGCTGCGGTGGGCGGCGCCCAGCTTGCGGCGCAGTCGCGCGACGTGGACGTCGACCGTGCGGCCGTCACCGACGTGGCCGTAGCCCCAGACGGTGGTCACCAGCTGGTCGCGGCTGTGCACCCGGTGCGGGTGCGCGACCAGGTGGGCCAGCAGCTCGAACTCCAGGTACGTGAGGTCCAGGACCTCGCCGTCCACCTCGGCGGTGCGCTGCGCGGGGTCGATGCGGACCAGTGCGTCGCCGGTGGTAGCCGCCGCGCCGGGGGCCGGGGCGGCGGGAACGGACTGCGGGGAGAAGGTGATCGGCGGCTGCTGATCGGCCGGTACGAGCACCAGGTAGCCGACCATCGGAGGCTGGCCGGGCAGGGCGGGCAGGGTGTGCTGGGGGGCGGGCAGCCAGGTGGCGCCGGGCGGCAGGAAGTCCACGACGCGGGCCACCTCGTCGCGGTCCACGGCCCGCAGGCGGTGGCGCGGACTGGGCGGGAACGCCGGGTAGGTCAGGGGAGAGGTCGCAGCGGAGGCGGCAGAAGCGAAGGAACGGGTGTTCGCCATGAGTGGTCAGCTCTTTCACGCGGAGTGGTCGGCAGGAGACGTACGTAAAGGCGTCGTCTTGTGTCGTACCGCGCAGACCGAAGGCCTCGGGGAAGGTCGGTTGGAGGTCCCGGAGGCTTTAGAGGGCCGGCGCGTTCTTCGCGCGGCAACACACCCGGTCGAAATCGTGATCCTGACGGGAAGGCCAGAACGGCTCGAGGTCGCTGCGACCGGTCGAGGAGTTGTGCGAGTAGCTGGCCATGGCCCCATTCAAGCAGATGCGGGGGCGCTGGGGCAGACCCCGTCTCACCTGGTGGAGCGGAATCCCATATTCCGTGATCATGGCATGAACGGACCATTGCAATCCCGACAAACCATCACCCGCCCAGCCGCCTCTTCCACTCCACTCCCGGTGGCCCGTATCGCATCCTGGGCGGATCCGTCCCACGCCCACGTCAGCCCCACCGCGCCCAGCGCCCGGACGACCTCCCGGCCCACGGAGACGGTGAGCTCCTACTCCACCTCCGGGGCGAGCGGCGGCACTTCCGCGACCGGGAACTCCAGCCGTTCCCAGGCCGGTCTCGTGCCACACCTGGACGAACACGTCCGGCTCGTCCGGCAGTCGCTCCACGATGGCAGGAGCCGCTGACAGCAAGGCGCCCGCCCTCCCGAGGGGGAGGGCGGGCGCCTTGGTGGTGTCAGGGGTGGCCGGCCGGGATCAGACCAGGCCGTCCTTCTCCAGGGCGGTGCAGCAGGTGTCCGTGATGAGGCGGGTCACCACGTACGGGTCGACGTTCGCGTTCGGGCGGCGGTCCTCGATGTAGCCCTTGCCGTCCTTCTCCACCTGCCACGGGATGCGGACGGAGGCGCCGCGGTCGGAGACGCCGTAGCTGTACTCGTTCCACGGGGCCGTCTCGTGCAGGCCCGTCAGGCGCTCGTCGATGCCCGCGCCGTAGTTCTTGACGTGGTCCAGCGGCTTGCTGCCCTCACCCAGGGACTCGGCCGCGGAGATGATCGCGCGGTAGTCCTCGCGCATCGCCTTCGTGGAGAAGTTGGTGTGCGCGCCCGCGCCGTTCCAGTCGCCCTTGACCGGCTTCGGGTTCAGCGTCGCGGAGACGTTGAAGTCCTCGGCGGTGCGGTAGAGCAGCCAGCGCGCGATCCACAGCTGGTCGGAGACCTCCAGGGGGCCGACCGGGCCGACCTGGAACTCCCACTGGCCGGGCATGACCTCGGCGTTGATGCCGGAGATGGCCAGACCCGCCGCGAGGCAGTGGTCCAGGTGCTTCTCCACGATGTCGCGGCCGAAGATCTCGTCCGAGCCGACACCGCAGTAGTAGCCGCCCTGCGCGGCCGGGAAGCCGTTGACCGGGAAGCCGAGCGGGCGCGTGCCGTCGAAGAAGGTGTACTCCTGCTCGATGCCGTAGATCGGCTCCTGAGCGGCGAACTTCTCGGCGATCGGACGCAGCAGCGCGCGGGTGTTCGACTCGTGCGGGGTCATGTCGATGTTCAGGACCTCGCACAGCACGAGGACGTTGTCGCCGCCGCGGATCGGGTCCGGGCAGGTGAACACCGGCTGCAGTACGCGGTCGGAGGCGTGGCCCTCGGCCTGGTTGGTGCTCGAACCGTCGAAGCCCCAGATCGGCAGCGCGTCGCCGTCCGCCATGATCTTGGTCTTGGAGCGGAGCTTCGCAGTCGGCTCGGTTCCGTCGATCCAGATGTACTCAGCCTTGTAGCTCACGGGCCCCATCCTTCGGTGCGTCGCTCCGGCGCAGACTCTGCGGGTGCTGCGTTGCGTCCTGCGGATCGCGTACGGCGGTTCACGTCCCTGTGGCTCGCGTACTGCGAATTCGTTCTGCGGTGTAGACCGCAGCGTGCCCGCTCGCGATTTCTCTTCCGTTGCCCGTGTGTGAACCCCGTGTTACCGAGGTTTGCGCCGCAGGTGGGCGTGGTCGAGAGGGTTGGCGTCCGGGCGCCCGTCCGGGTGGGGCAGACTGTGAGGGTGAGCATTTCGTACGATTTGACGTCCGCCGGAGATGCCGCCGCTGAGGCCGCTTCCGGGCCCCGCCCCCGGGTCGGGCTGCTGGGCACCGGCCCCTGGGCCCGCCGCACGCACGCCCCCGCCCTCGCCGCGCACCCCGGCTCCGAGTTCGCCGGAGTCTGGGGCCGGCGCCCCGAAGCCGCGACCGAACTGGCGCGCGAGTTCGGGGTGAAGGTGTACGAAGACCCCGACGCGCTGTTCGCCGACTGTGACGTCGTGGCCTTCGCGCTCCCGCCCGACGTGCAGGCCCCGCTCGCCGTGCGCGCGGCCGCCGCCGGCTGCCACCTCCTGCTCGACAAACCCGTCGCCACGACCCCGGCCGACGCCCGCGCGGTCGCCGCGGCCGTGGCCGAGCACCTGGTCGCGTCCGTCGTCTTCCTCACCCTGCGCTTCGCGGAGCCGACCGCCGGCTGGGTCACGGAGCAGGCCGAGCGCACGGGCTGGTTCACCGCCGCCGCGCACTGGCTCGGCGCGGTCTTCCCGCCCGACGGCGAGCCCAGCGCCTACGCGGACTCGCCCTGGCGCAAGGCCAAGGGCGGGCTGTGGGACGTGGGGCCGCACGCCCTGTCCGTACTCATCCCGGTCCTCGGTGACGTCACCGAGGTCAGTGCCACCCGCGGCCCCGCCGACGTGGTCCAGCTGGCCCTGCGCCACACCTCCGGCGCGGCCAGCACCGCCGTGCTCAGCCTCAGCTCCCCGCGCGCGGCCGCCGGGGTGGGACTGGAACTGCGGGGGACCGCCGGCGTCTTCGGCCTGCCGGACTGGAGCGACGTACCGGGGGCCTACGGCCGAGCCCTGGACGCGCTCCTCACCTCGGCCCGCACCGGGGTGCCGGACGTACGGGGGGCGGAGTTCGGGGCCCGGCTCACGGAGATCCTGGCGGAGGCGGAGGGGCAGCTGCCGGAGTAGCGCCCTCTGCCCTCCTGGCTTCCGTCCCCTGAGCTGCCCGATCCGAGTGAGGCCCCTGCCGCGCGTGGCGGGGGCCTCACTTGATCACCGCGTTGGCCGCGATGATGGCGAGCCCGATCGTGGCGTCGGCGACCCCGATGAGTAGGGCCGAGGCGAGCTTGTAGCCGACGCGGAGGGCCACGAAGGCGCCCCAGGCGAACAGCATCGCGGTGTTCACGCCGAGCCCGACGGCCGTGACCCCGTGCGAGTCCCAGTCGGTGAGCCCGGCGACGAGCAGGAGCAGCACCGTGGGCAGCGTGGCCGCGATCATGGGCCACTCGTTCCACAGTGCCCGCCGCAGGATCCGCCACCGGTGACCGGCGGAGCCGGCCTGGTGGGTGCTCATGTGGTGCGAGTAGCCGTGCGCGAGCCCGGCGGTCGCGGCGGTGACGAGCACCCAGCTGGCGTCGTAGAAGGGGGTGTACTCCCCGCCCTTCTGGTCGAGCGCGGCCAGCAGCCCGGACGCGAGGACGGTCCCGTACACCCCGCCGAACATCCAGTCGGCGCCGCGCCGGGGCGGGGGGAGCGGAGGGAGCGCGGACACTGGAAGGTCCAGCGGCACCGGGGGCGCCAGCGGCACCGGAGGCTCGCCGGGCGTGGTGGGCCTCGGGTGCTGCTGCTCGTTCACGACGGATCCTTTGGTGCGGTACGTCCTCTTTGTGCTGGCCCTACCCTACGAGGCGCGGGATGGGGCCGAGGTGAAGGCCCGTGACGGGAACGGGGAGGCGAGGGGACGGCCCCGGCCGAGGGGGGCCTCGCCACCGGTGGCGCAGCGGCGGAATACCGTGGAACGCGGGCGACTTGAACCCCGCATGGCAACTCTTGGACTCATCGGAAGCGGCAACATCGGAAGCACCCTCGCGCGGCTCGCCGTGGACGCGGGGCTGGACGTGGTCCTCAGCAATTCCCGGGGACCGCAGACACTGGACGACCTCGTCGCCGAGCTCGGCCCGCGCGCCCGGGCCGCCACCCCCGCCGAGGCGGCCGCGGCCGGCGACTGGGTCGTGGCCACCATCCCGCTGGGGAACTACCGCGAGCTGCCCGCCGACGCACTGGCGGGCAAGGTCGTCCTCGACACGCTCAACTACTACCCGGAGCGGGACGGGGTCTTCCCCGCCCTGGAAGCGGAAGAGACCACCACCAGCGGGCTCGTCCAGGAACACCTCTCCGGAGCGCAGGTCGTCAAGGCGTTCAACAACATCTACTTCAAGCACCTGCTCTCCCTCGCCCGCCCGGCCGGCTCCCCGGACCGCTCGGCCCTGCCCATCGCGGGCGAGGACCCGGCCGCCCGCGCGTCCGCCACCCGCCTCCTCGACCTGCTCGGCTACGACGCGGTCGACGCGGGGACGCTCGCCGAGAGCTGGCGCTTCCAGCGCGACACGCCCGTGTACGTCCTCCCGTACGCCGAGGACACGGGCGGCCCGGGAGGCTTCTACGAGGCTCCGGGGGCCGTTGCCGACGCGGCGTCCGTACGCACCGCCCTGGCGAAGGCCGTCCGGCCCGCGGACTCCGCCGGATGAGGATCCTGCCGGTCGGAGCCGGCGCGGCGGGCGGCTACTTCGGCGCGGCACCGGACGCCGCAGGCCCGCCCTGATCCGAAAGACAGGCCCTAGTAGTGCTTTGTCGGGTCCCTCTGACCTGGGCCGATCCAGCGAGCCTGACGATCACTCGGCGGCTCGCGCGAGAAGGCAACTGCAGGTCGCAGGCTTGCTGCAAGATCCAGGCTCGGTCCTGGTGCCGCAGACCCGACAAAGCACTACTAGCCCGCGCCGGCCAGGACGTCACCTTCCTGGTGCGCCCCCGGCGGGCCGAGGTCCTGCGGGCGCGCGGGCTGCGGGTGAGCGGGCCGGGGGAGGAGATCGCCCTCGACCCGCAGCTCGTCACCGCCGAGGCGCCGGCGGGTCCGTACGACCTCCTCCTGCTGTCCGTGAAGTCCACCGCCCTGGAAGCGGCCACCCGGGACCTGGCCCCGGCGGCCGGTCCCGGGACGGCGATCCTGCCCCTGCTCAACGGGATGGCCCACCTCGACCACCTCGCGGACCGGTTCGGGGAGGCGGCGGTGCTCGGCGGGGTGGCCAAGGTGGTCACCACCCTGAACGAGCACGGCGACATCCTCCGGCTGGCCCCGCCCGCAGTGGGCCCGCGACCTCGCCGTCCCCGCCCCGCTCCTCGATCTCGCCACCCTCCACTTGCGGGTGCACCAACGTCGGGTGGTGGCGGGGGAGTAGGGGGAGCGGGGCGGGGCGGTGGGCGGGGGAGGTGGTGGCAGGCCTCAGGGTCCTTCCCTCCGGCCCCTTCGGGGTGGCCTCGGGGGCGGCTCAGGGTGATCACCGATGGGCAACGTGCGTCGGGTGGCGGAGTGTTGGTGTCAGAGCCCGACGAGTCGCCTTCTCCAGGAGCCACCGATGAACGCACGCCGCCCCCGCACCGCACGCCGGATCGCCGTCACCGGCATCGCCCTGGCGGTCCTCACCGTGGGTGTGGGCGCCCCGGCCGCACTGGCCGCGCCCGGCGTGTCCGACGGCTCCGCCGCGCGCACGGCCCACGCCCGGCAGGCGGTCGCCCATGACCGCGCCGCGCTGCGCACCTTGCGGGCCTCCCTGCCCGACGGGCTCTCCACGGGGGCCCTGGTGCGGCTGTCCGGCGCGGGGCTGCGCACGCCCTGGACCGGCGGGCCGGTCGCCGCCGACGCGGAAGTCCCGATTGGCAGCGTCACCAAGCTGTTCACGAACACCCTGGTGCTGCGGCTCGTCGCGGAGCACCGGATAGGGATCGACGCGCCGGTGCGCCGCTACCTGCCCGACCTGATACCCGAGGCCTACGCCGAAGTCACCGTCCGGCAGCTCATGGACCACACCTCCGACCTGCCGAAGGCCGCCGGCGTTTCCGCCGACCCGCGCACCTTCGTGCTCGAGACGTTCGCGAAGGACGCGTCCACCGGCTCCGGCCGCACACCCGCTCCGGGCACGGCCCAGCAGTACAACGGGACGAACACCTTCGTCGCCGGCCTGCTCGTGGAGCGGATATCCGGCCGGACCTACGCGGAGGAACTGCAGCGCCGCATCGTGCGCCCCCTGGGGCTGCGGCAGACCCGGATGTCGAGGGATCCCCGCACGGCCAGGTTCTGGGCGGAGGGCGGCCTGGTCTCCACCGCGGCCGATCTGGACCGCTTCATGGCCGCGCTGCTGGGCGGCAGGCTGCTGCCGCCCGCGCAGCAGCGGCACCTGTACGAGGTCCCGGACGTGCCCAACGCCGCCGAGAACAAGTGCGTCTCGCCGAAGGCCTGCTTCAGCGCGGGCGGCTTGATGCGCCACGAGACGGCCGGCGCCACGGTCTGGGGCAAGACGGGCTCCGGCCCCGGCTGGTCGACCGGAGTGTTCGCGACCGAGCACGCCGGCCGCCGGCTCGTCTTCGCCTCCAACCCGGTGCCCGGTACGAGCGGGACGCAGCAGGTGGGACGCGTTCGGCAGTTCGTGGACGCGGGCTTCGCCGGCTAGTGCTGTGACCGGAAAGGTTCACCGGGTCACGACGCCCGGCACGGCACCTCGCCGCGTTGTCGGACCACGGAAGTACGTCCAGTACGAGCCGCGGTCCTCCGCCTTGCGATGCACCGCACCGGACGCCGCGACCCGGCAAACCTTCCCGGCCACAGCACTAGGCGGTCTCCGCCCCGGGGGCGCGCCTCAGGTGCGGGGGCCGGAGGTGCGGGAGAGGGCGTCGCGGACGGCTTCCTCCGAGCGGGCCACCACCGCCGTGCCGTCCTCGGCGGTGATGATCGGGCGCTGGATCAGCTTCGGGTGCGCCGCCAGGTGGCTGATCCAGGCCCCGCGGGCGGCTTCGGTCTCCTCGCGCGGCAGGTCCCGTACGCCGGTCTCCTTGGCCAGGGGGTCCGAGGTGCGGGTGATGTCCCAGGGCTCCAGACCCAGCCGGCCCAGGACCTCGCGGATCTCGGCCTCGGAGGGGACGTCCTCCAGGTAGCGGCGGACGGTGTACTCGGCGCCCTCGGCGTCCAGCAGGGTCAGTGCGCCACGGCACTTCGAGCAGGCGGGATTGATCCAGATCTCCATGCCCGAAAGCTTAGCGAGGCGCCGTCTGGCCAGGTCCTTTGTCAGTGGTCACCGGTAAAATTCAAGGAGAAGGACAGGACGCCAACTTGCCTTTGGGAGGCTGTAGATGGCCACTGCCATGACCCTGCACACCATCGGGCCCGTCAAGAAGAAGCCGCTGCCGGCGGGGCTGCCCCGCGAGTGGTACGAGAGCCACAACCGGCGGCTGAAGGCCATGCGGCTGGCGATATCCCTGCTCGACTCGGGCACGTATGACGCTCGGCGCGCCACCAACCGCAAGATCCGCACGATGGCCGTCCGGACGGGTATCCGCCGGCCGTCGAACGTGACCTGCAAGCTGGTCCGTTCCTTCATCCGCGACGCCGGGTAGGCGCAGCGGGCGGGGCGGGGCGGGGCGGGGCGGCCGGTCTCAGCCCGCCTCGGGGACCTTCGGGAAGCTGAAGCCGTAGCCCTGCTCCTTGAGCCACGGCAGCAGCTTTTCGAGGGCCTCGACGGACTGGGAGCGGTCGCCGCCCCCGTCGTGCATGAGGATCGTCGGCCCCTTGGTCTTCAACTGGTCCTGCACGGTGCTGACGATGGTGTCCGTGCCGGGCCGGTTGAAGTCGCCGGGGTCGACGTTCCAGCCGAGGTTGGCCATGCCGTTGCGGGCGGCGATCTCCCGGCTCTCGGGGGTGAAGGCGCCGCCGGGAGCGCGGTAGTACCGGATGCGGGCGGAGCCGCTCGCCTCGTCGATCATCCGCTTCGCGTCCATGATCTCCCTCTCCTGGTATGCGACGTCCTTCTTGTTCATGGCCGTGTCGTGGCTGACCGCGTGGTTGCACAGGCGGTGGCCGGCCGAGGTGATCTGCTTCACCAGGTCCGGGTGCTTCTTCGCGTTCGGGCCGGTCAGGCAGAAGGTGGCCTTCGCGCCGTGGGCCTCGAGGACTTCGAGCGCCTTCGGGGTCCACCTCAGGTCCGGGCCGTCGTCGAGGGTGAGGTTGACGACCTTGCCCCCGTCCTCGGCGGCGCGCACCAGGGCCGAGCCCACCCGGAGCGGGGCGGGGGCCTCGATCTGCTGGTTCTGCGCCGAATCCGGCTCCGCCACCGCCTCTTCCCCGGCCAGGCCGAACACGATCGCGCCCGTGACCAGGGCGACGGCTCCGGCCGCCGCGATGATCGCCGTGATCCGCTGGTTGTGTTTGTACGGTGCGCGCATCGAAGGGGCCTCGTATTTCCGTGCTCGGGGGGCTGGAAGACCCGAGCAAAACACGGAAATTGACCCAAATGGGTGATTGTCATCGTTTGGTCATGTGATCAGTACGGCGTGGTCACCGTGCGCCGGAGGCCTTGCCCGAAGCCCCGCCCGGCGCCCCCTCCGGCTCCGGCTCCGGGGACGGGGACAGCACCAGCAGGGCCACGTCGTCGCGCGGCCCGCCCCCGGTGAAGGACCTCAAGTCCCGCCACACCGCCGGGGCCAGCCCCGCCGGGTCCGTCGCCAGTACGGGCACGCGTGCGGCCAGCGGGTAGAAGTGGCCCGCCGCGTCGCGGGCCTCCGTCACCCCGTCCGTGTACATCACCAGCCGGTCCCCGGGGAGGACCCGGAGCTCGGCCGGCGCCGCCGGAGTGGGGCCGGCCAGTCCCAGGCCCAGCGGGGGCCCCGGGTCCACATCTACTTCCGAGACCGTGAAACCCCGTAGCAGCAGGGGCGGGGGGTGACCGCACGACACGATCCGTACGAGGTCCAGCCCGGGCGGGAACTCCAGCAGCACCGCCGTCGCGAAGAGCTCCGCGTGCTCCACCGACTCGGCCGCCGAGTCCGCTAGCAGCCGCCGGTCCAGCCGGGCCGCCACCGTCGTGAGTTCCGCGTCGTCCAGGACCCCCTCCCGGAAGGCGCCGAGCAGCGAGGCCACGGTGCCGACGGCGGCCAGGCCGTGGCCCTGGACGTCGCCGATCAGCGCGCGCACGCCGTAGGGGCCGACCCGTACGTCGTACAGGTCGCCGCCGACCAGGGTGCCCTGCTGGGCCGCCCGGTAGAGGCCCGCGCAGTCGACCGCGCCGACCCGTTCGGGGACGGGCGGCAGGACCGCGAGCTGCGCCGCCTCCGCGACGGTGCGCACGCTCACCAGCTGGGCGTCGCGGCGTTTTCGGACCCAGGCGACGACGATGCTGAGCAGCCCGATCACCGCGACGGTCCCGAGGTCGGAGCCCTGGGCGTGCGCGATCCCGAGCGTGGGCAGGCCGATGAGGACCAGCACCACCGCGGCGAAGACGGCCGTCCCGGCGGCCCCGTAGGCGAAGGCGGCCACCGGGGGGAGCCCGGCAAGGAAGTAGCCCAGCTCCACGTCGCCGGGGGTGATGCGCTGCACGAACACCAGCACGACGAGGGCCACCGCGGGCGCGAGGCGGGCCCAGCGCGGCGGCGGCGCCCCGCGCAGCCAGCCCGGCTCCTCGCGTCGGCGTCTCACCCCTCCACCCTGATCCCGGCGCCGAAGGCGCGCACGCCGGGTGGCTCCGTAGGGCTGGGGCCGCGACAGTGGTGGCGTGACGGAAGCGGATGGTGCGGCGGAGCAGAGCGCGGCGATCAGTACCCGGCTGAACTGGCTGCGCGCGGGGGTGCTCGGCGCGAACGACGGGATCATCTCCACGGCGGGCCTGGTCGTCGGCGTCGCCGGGGCCACGACCTCACGGACGGCGATCCTGGCGGCGGGCGTCGCCGGGCTGCTGGCCGGCGCGCTGTCAATGGCGGCGGGGGAGTACGTGTCGGTCAGCTCCCAGCGGGACTCCGAGAGGGCGGCGCTGGAGGTGGAGCGGCGCGAGCTGGAGGAGTCGCCGCAGGAGGAGCTGGAAGAACTGACGGGGCTCCTGGTCGGCAGGGGGCTGAGCGAGTCGGTGGCCCGGGAGGCGGCGGAGCAGCTGACCGAGCGGGACGCGCTGCGGGCGCACGCGCGGGTGGAGCTGGGGATCAACCCCGACGAGCTGGCCAACCCCTGGCACGCGGCGGTGGCGAGCCTGGTGGCCTTCACGGTCGGGGCGCTGCTGCCGTTGCTCGCGATCGTCCTGCCGGACGCCTCGGAGCGGGTCCCGGTGACCGTGGTCGCGGTCCTGCTGTCCCTGACCCTGTGCGGGGTGCTCAGCGCACGGCTGGGCGGGGCGCCTCCCGGCCGGGCGATCCTGCGCAACGTCACAGGCGGCGCCCTCGCCATGGCGGTCACCTACGCGGTCGGCACCTGGCTGGGCGCAGCCACCTGACGGACCGCGCCGTGGGCCCGGGTCCGCGCCGGCCGCGTCCGGCCCCGCCCGGGCCGCCCGCCCGGCGGTCCGCCCGCCCGGCGGTCCGTCTGCCGTCTGCCGTCTGCCGTCCGCCGTCCGTCTGCCGTCCGGCGGTCCGTTCGCCGTCCGGCGTGCCTGACGCCGTGCGGGCCCGCAGTCACCTGACGGGCCGGCCGTTTCAAGGCCTGCCGCCACCTGAAGGGCTTGCCGCCGGCCCCGGCCCGCCGCCGAGCCCCGCTGCGGCCGCGAGAGCCCCCGCCGCGAAGGCGAAGGGTCCCCTACCCGCCCTTCCTCCGTTCCCCGGGCTCCACCCGGACCCGGCCCCGGCCCGCCGACCAGGCGGATGGACGGCACGACCTCCGGGCCCCGTCCACCCGCCCGCCCGCCCGGACGAGGCCCCGGCCCCCGTCCCTTGGTCCTAGTCCAGGCCCTCGGACTGTGGCCCTGGCCCCCGGCCCTGGCCCTGGCCCCGGCCCCCGGCCCCTGGCCCTGGCCCTGGCCCCTGGCCCTGGCCCTGGCCCCTGGCCCTGGCCCTGGCCCCTGGCCCTGGCCCTGGCCCCTGGCCCTGGCCCCTGGCCCCTGGCCCCTGGCCCTGGCTCCGGCCCCCGGCCCTGGCCCTGGCCCCGGTCCCGGCCCTGGCCCCGGTCCCGGCCCTGGCCCCGGTCCCGGCCCTGGCCCCGGTCCCGGTCCCGGTCCCGGTCCCGGGCCTTGGCCCAGCCCCCGGTCCCGGTCTCGGCCGCCGGCCCCGGCCTCGGCCCCCCCCGGCTCCCCGGCCCCCGGCCCTGGCCCTGGCCTCGGCCGCCGGTCCCGGCTCCCCGGACCCCAGCCCCCGGCCCTGGCCCCGGACCCCAGCCCCCGGACCCCAGCCCCTGGCCCCGGACCCCTGGCCCGGCCCCCAGCCCCCAGCCCCCGGACCCCGGCCCCCGGACCCCAGCCCCTGGCCCCGGACCCCTGGCCCCGGCCCTGGCCCCCGCCCCGCCCCGGGAGCGTGCGGCCCGGAAGGGGGCGGAGAGTGTCCCCGCGGTCCGGCGCCTCCGGCGGGGGGCCGCTGCCAAGATGGGGTCATGCGTATCGCAGTCACCGGTGCCACCGGGCTCATCGGCAGCGCCCTCGGGCGGTCACTGAAGGCCGACGGACACGACCTCGTCCGCTTCGTGCGGCGGGAGCCCGCCGGGCCCGGCGAGGCGCGGTGGGACCCCGCGCGCGGGTACGTGGATCCGGCCGGGCTCGCCGGCTGCGGAGCCGTCGTGCACCTCGCCGGGGCCGGGGTCGGGGACCACCGCTGGACGGCCGCCTACAAGCGGGAGATCCGGGACAGCCGGGTCAAGGGCACGGCCGCCATCGCCTCGGCCGTCGCCGCCATGGACGAGCCGCCCGCGACCCTCGTCTGTGGTTCCGCCGTCGGGTACTACGGAGACACCGGAGACCGGACCGTCGACGAGGACTCCCCGGCCGGCGAGGGGTTCCTTCCGGAGGTCTGCGTGCAGTGGGAGGCCGCCGCCGCGCCCGCCCGGGAGGCCGGGATCCGGACCGTGCACGCCCGTACCGGCCTGGTCGTCGCCGCCGAGGGCGGGGCCTGGGGGAAGCTGTTCCCGATCTTCAAGGCCGGCATCGGCGGCCGCCTCGGCAACGGCCGCCAGTACTGGTCGTACATCTCGATGCACGACGAGATCGCCGCCCTGCGCCACATCATCGACACCCCGGCCCTGTCCGGGCCGGTGAACCTGACCGCTCCCGAGCCCCTGACCAACCGCGAGGTCACCGCCGCGATGGGCCGGGTCCTGCACCGCCCGACGGTGTTCGCCGTGCCCGCGCCGGTCATGCGCGTGGTGCTCGGGGAGTTCGCCCAGGACGTGCTGGGCAGTCAGCGGGCGCGCCCCGCCCGGCTGCTGGAGTCCGGGTTCGTCTTCCGGTACCCGGGGATCGAGGAATCGATCAGGGCCGCGCTGGAGGCCTGAAACACCCCCGGTCCCGGGGCCGGAAAGCCCCGGAGCTCCAGGGGGAGCGCCCCGGCGCACGCGTGCGACCATCCGTGAGCCGAATGCGACCGCCGTGCGACCGGAGTTGACCGCATTGCCCGCGATAGCACACCCAACTCGGGTTCCGCTGGAGTCGGTTGGGGGAAGGAGGTTCCCCACACAGCCGGGCCGACCTCGGGGAGGGGCACGTGCTCAACAGCGCACACGCACACCATGCGGACGTGGTCATCGTAGGAGCCGGAGTCTCCGGACTCGCGGCAGCGCACCACCTGATCGCGGCCGGAGTCACGGTCATCGTCCTGGAGGGCGCCGACGATCCCGGCGGCCGGATGGCCACGGAGACCGTGGACGGCTTCCGGCTCGACCGGATCGGCCAGCTCCTCAACACCGCCTACACCGAACCGGCCCGCACCCCGGGCCTGGAAGGCCTGGTCCTCAAGCCCTTCGCGCCAGGCGCCCTCATCCACAGCGACGGCCGGACACTGCGCGCCGGCGCCCTCACCCCCGCCCGCGCCCTGACCAGCGGCTCCCTCGACCAGGCCCGGATCGGCGCGGCGCTCGCACGCCTCGCCGCGCTGCCCGAGGAACGCCTCCTGGCCCGCCCCGAGCGCACCGCGCACGCCGCCCTGAGCTCCAGGAGCCTCGGTACGACGCTGCGCCCGCTCCTCGCGGCGCTGCTGCGCGACCCCGCACTCGGCACCTCCAGCCGCGTCGCCGACCTGGCCCTGCGCACCTTCGCGCGCGGCCGCCTCGCCGTACCCGAGGGCGGCGCCGCCACTCTGCCCGGACTGCTCGCCGCCGCACTGCCGCCCGGCACCGTACGCACCGGGGTCCGGGTCCGCTCCCTCGCCACCAACCTGGTCACCACCGAGGGACACGGCGACTTCAGCTGTCGCTCCGCCCTCCTGGCCACCGGCGCCAGGGCCGCCGCCGAACTGCTCCCGGGCCTGCGCGTGCCCGCCTTCCACCAGGTGACCGTGATGCACCACGCCACCACCACCCCGCTCGCCTGGGACGGCTCGCTGCTCCTGGACGGGGACCCGGACTGGCCCGTCGCCCACACCGCGGTGATGAGCGCGGTCGACCCGACGCGCGCGCCCGCCGGCCGCAGCCTGGTCACCACCACCGTGCTCGGCCCGCCGCCGCCCACCCGGACGGTCGCCTCGCGCCTGGCCCGGCTCTACGAGACCGCGACCCGGGACTGGGAGCTGCTCGCCGTCCACCACACCCCCGAGGCGGTCCCCGCCATGCCGCCGCCGCAGGACAACCGGCGCACCGTCCGGGTCCTGGCCGGCCTGTACGTGTGCGGCGACCACCGGGACACCAACACCGTCGAAGGAGCCCTCCGCTCAGCCCGCCGCGCCGCGGCCGCCGCCCTGCGCGACTTCGGCATCCCCGTCCCCTCCACCCCGAAGGCCGCCCTCCCGGTGGCAGCCTGAGCCAACCACCCACCTCGGCTGCACGGCCCTGCCAGGCAACCACCCCCTTCGGGGCCGGGCAGGGCCAAACCGGCCCCCACCAGGGTCGGCCCGCAGGGCAGAGTCAGCCGCCGGCAGGGCCAAACCGGCCCCCGCCAGGGTCGGCCCGCAGGGCAGAGCCAGCCGCCCGGCAGGGCCAAGCCGGCCCCCGCCAAAGCCTGCCCGCAGGGCAAGATCAGCCCCGCCGGCGTTTGAGGCGCGGGGTCCGGGGCGGAGCCCCGGGAGCGGACCCGCAGGGGCACCACGGCGCAGCCACCCGCCGGGCCCGGGGCGCAGCCCCCGCACAGGCCGGGCCCGGGGGCGCAGCCCCCAGCCGACCCGCAGGGTCAGGACAAGGCGGCCACCCGGTCCCGATACCCCCGCACCGCCGACGCGTCCCGATAGGGCTCGAGCCGTCGCTCGAAGTCCCGTACGTACTCCACCGCCCGCACCGACCGCATCTCCATCGCCTGCTGCGCCGCCTCCGCACCCAGCGCGCACGCCTGGTCCAGCTCGCCCAGCCCCAGCCGCGCCGTGGCCAGCACCACCCGGCAGAACAGCCGCGAGCGCGCGTACGAGGGCGCCCGCAGCTGCAGGGACCGCTCCGCGTGCTGCGCCGAGGCCCGGTACTGCTGGAGGTCCCGGTGGCAGTGCCCGAACTCGTCCGCGAGCTGCGCCTCGTCGTAGTCCCGCGCCCAGTGCGGTACGTCGTCCCCCGGCCGGGCCGCGCCCAGCGCCCGCTCGGCCCGTACCAGCGAGGCCGTCGACGCCCTGACCTCCCCGAGCACCGCGTGCCCGCGCGCCTCCGCCGAGTGCAGCAGCGCCTGCACCACCGGCGGCGGCCCGGAGCCCACGCCCTGCTGGGCGACCCGGGCCAGCTGCACCGCCTCCCGGCCGTGGCCGAGGTAGACCGCCTGCCGGCTCATCGTGATCAGCACGTACGCCCCGTACGGCCGGTCCCCGGCGGCCTGGGCCAGCCGCAGCGCCTGCACGAAGTACCGCTGGGCGAGCCCGTGCGCGGCGATGTCGTACGAGGTCCAGCCGGCGAGCCGGGTCAGATCGGCGGCGGCGGCGAACAGCCGGCGCCCGGTGGTCTCCCCGTAGGTGCCGCGCAGCATCGGCTCGGCCTCGTGCTCCAGGTACCGCACCAGGGCCTGGCGGGCATGGCCGCCCCCGTAGGCGTGGTCCAGGGTGCGGAACAGCTCGCCCACGGATCTGAGCGCCGCGATGTCACCGCCCGTCACCCGCTGCCCGGGACCGCGGTCGATCTGCCGCTGCCGCGGCACCGAGGCCCGGCCGGGCAGGGGACGGCTCTGATCGAGGCGGCTCGGGTCCAGACGGCTCGCGTCCAGACGGCTCTGGTCCAGGCGGCCCTGTTCGGGGACGCGCGAGGCGGCCGGCTCCGCGCCCCGGCCGACCCGCTCGTCGGCGCGCCCGATCAGCCAGTCGCGGCTGGGCACCACCAGCCCGGCCGGGGTGAAGGCGATCTTGCGCAGCTCGGCGTGCGAACCGGAGTCCTTGCGCCAGAGCCCGCTCGCGATGTCGACGGCCTCCTCGGGGGTGGCCGCGAACTCCAGCCCCGCGTACACCGGGGCGCACGCGTCCAGGCCCAGGTCCTGGGCGGACAGCCGTCGCCCCAGGCGCCGGGTGAACACCTCCGCGATCAGCGCCGGGGTGGTGCCGCGCGGCTGCTGCCCGCGCAGCCA
This sequence comes from Streptomyces sp. NPDC059957, assembly GCF_042730015.1. Lineage (NCBI taxonomy): Bacteria > Bacillati > Actinomycetota > Actinomycetes > Kitasatosporales > Streptomycetaceae > Streptomyces > Streptomyces sp. NPDC059957. The sequence continues at coordinate 54,819 of NZ_JBHWMB010000047.1, forward strand.
GCGGGTCACGGAGGTCTTGTCGTACCGCAGATCGAGACCGTGCTCCAGACCGAGCTGGTCGACACGGCGGGCGAGCCCGGCGTTGGAGAACCCGGCCTCGGCGATCAGTGCCGAGAGCTGCCGGTTGGGGACACGCTGGGCAGGTCGTTCCGTCATCGGCTCCACGGTCTCCTGACGTGACGGACCGGAGTCCCGGCCCTGTGAACGGCGTGAATGTAGCGGCGAACCTCGCCCGTACCGCCCTCTCTGTCCCACATTCATCCGATCGTGTGCAGAACCGGTGGGTCTCTTTACGGACCGACCCCCTCCACCCGCGTACGCTGCGCCCCATGACCCGCCGGCCCACCGGGGAACCTCCCCCCGGCAGCTGCGAGCGCCCCGACGGCGACGACAGCCACGCAGAGTCCTCGGCTCCGCCGCACGTACCCGAGCCGGCCGACGTACCCGAGCTGACCGCGCCCGAGCTGACCGAGGCGGAGTGCCGGCGGTGCGGGACCTACATCGCGGGTCTCGACGGGCGCTACGCGTGCGGGGTCTGCGGCTGGGTGAACGACCACACCGAAGGGCACCGCCGGCTGCCCCGGGCGGACGAGGACCCGGACCGGCCGCCGAAGGGCCGCAGGCGACCGAAACAGCTGCCCGGCCCCCCGGATCCGGGGCCTTGGGCGGTGTCCGGGACGGGCGCCTGACAGGGCGCGCCGGGGCCGCCGTACCCTTGCTTGGTGCGATAGGTGCACACAGCAAGTTCGTCGGCAGGTTCAACGAGGAGGCGCCGCGGTGGCTGAGCTTGGGTTTGTCCGCATGGGCTTCGGCCCGGAGGCCGTCGAGTACACGGTGGCCTGGGAAGAGCAGCGCCGGGTGCACGCGGCGCGCTTCGCGGACGAGATCGAGGACACCTGCCTCCTGCTGGAGCACCAGCCGGTCTACACCGCCGGCCGGCGCACCGCCGACAGCGAGCGCCCGCTCGACGGCACGCCCGTCGTGGACGTGGACCGCGGCGGCAAGATCACTTGGCACGGCCCGGGCCAGCTGGTCGGCTACCCGATCATGAAGCTGCCCCGCCCCGTGGACGTGGTCGCCCACGTCCGCCGCCTCGAGGACGCGCTGATCCGCACGGCCGCCGATTTCGGCCTGGAGACCACCCGCGTCGAGGGGCGCAGCGGGGTCTGGGTGCTCGGCGACCCGGTGGAGGAGCGCCCGAAGATCGGTGGCCTCTCACTGGACTTCGACCCGCGGCTGCACGACGAGGAGTTCGACCCCCGGCTGAACGGCCCCGAGTACGCCCCGTCCAACGCCGGCCAGCGCCGCGAGGACCGCAAGCTCGCCGCCATCGGCATCCGCGTCGCCAAGGGCGTCACGATGCACGGCTTCGCGATCAACGTGAACCCCGACAACACCTGGTTCGACCGGATCGTCCCCTGCGGGATCCGCGACGCCGGTGTGACCTCGCTCTCGTACGAACTGGGCCGCGAGATCGCCATCGCCGAGGTGCTGCCGGTGATCGAACGGCACCTGAAGGACGTACTGGAGCAGGCGGAGCCGAAGCCCCGGGAGATAGAGCCCGCCGCGGGCTGATCCCGGGGGGACGCCGGGGAATGGGCCGGACCGCCCGCAGGTTGGCCGACGTAAGAACGTATGAAATTACGGGCGTACCCTGGTGGGCGCCGAAGAATCGAAGTCACAGGGAGCCGGTCGTGTCCGCAGTCGCACCCGACGGACGCAAGATGCTGCGCCTAGAGGTCCGTAACGCCCAGACGCCCATCGAGCGCAAGCCCGAGTGGATCAAGACGCGGGCGAAGATGGGCCCCGAGTACACCAAGATGCAGGCCCTGGTGAAGGGCGAAGGACTGCACACGGTGTGCCAGGAAGCCGGCTGTCCGAACATCTACGAATGCTGGGAGGACCGCGAGGCCACCTTCCTCATCGGTGGCGACCAGTGCACCCGGCGCTGTGACTTCTGCCAGATCGACACGGGCAAGCCCGAGGCGCTGGACCGCGACGAGCCCCGCCGCGTCGGCGAGTCCGTCGTCACCATGGACCTGAACTACGCCACCATCACGGGCGTCGCGCGCGACGACCTGGCGGACGGCGGCGCCTGGCTCTACGCGGAGACCGTGCGCCAGATCCACCAGCAGACGGCGGGCCGCGAGAGCGGCCAGACCAAGGTCGAACTGCTCGCCCCGGACTTCAACGCGGTCCCGGAGCTGCTGGAGGAGGTCTTCGCCTCCCGCCCCGAGGTTTTCGCGCACAACATCGAGACGGTGCCCCGCATCTTCAAGCGGATCCGCCCCGGCTTCCGCTACGAGCGCTCGATGGACGTCATCACCCGGGCGCGCGCCTACGGCCTCGTCACCAAGTCCAACCTGATCCTGGGCATGGGCGAGGAGCGCGAGGAGGTCAGCCAGGCGCTGAAGGACCTCCACGAGGCGGGCTGCGAGCTCATCACCATCACGCAGTACCTGCGGCCCTCGCCGCGCCATCACCCCGTCGAGCGCTGGGTGAAGCCGGCCGAGTTCGTGGAGCTGGCGCAGGAGGCCGAGGAGATCGGTTTCTCCGGAGTCATGTCCGGTCCGCTGGTCCGGTCCTCGTACCGCGCCGGCCGCCTCTACCAGCAGGCGATGGAGAAGCGCGCGACCGTCTGAGTGTCATGCGCGTCTGAGGTGTGCGAGACGCGTGATGCGGGTGGTATGTGAACTCGCGCACAAAGTCTTACTTACGGGTAACACCGCATCGATGCGGCCCCTAGGCTCTTTCTCGAGAGGTTCTTGCTCGAGAAGGGCCTGGTGGGCCGCATCAAGGTTTCATCACTGTTTGACCAGTCGGTCATGCCCTGGTAACACCAGACGGTGACGATTGTTCGACGCACCGCACACACGCTTGGCACCCCCCGACGTGAGCTCCGTGAAAGGGTCGACACCATGCAGGCCGCGCCCGTACGCGCCACCGCCATCCCGTCCTTCTCCGACGCCGTCCGCGGCCTGGAGTCGCTGCTCATGAGCGGCGCCCGCCGGAACGCCTGGACGGCCGTCCTCGAAGACCGCCGCAGGGCCAAGGACCGGGTCGAAACCGAGCACGTACTCGAGGCCGCGGCGACCCGCACCGAGAAGGCCACGTAAACTTCGCTGCATGGCGAGGAAGTCAAACGCAGAGACTGCTGCGAACCCCGGGCGACTGAAGCAGATCGCCCTGACGTACAAGATGACGCGCAAGGCCGACCCGAAGGTCGGTCTGATCGTCGCGGGCGTGGGAATCGTCACCTTTGGTGTCTTTCTTGCGATCGGCTTCCTGATCGACCACCCGGTCTACCTGGGCATCCTGGGCTTCCTGGTGGCGTTCCTGGCGATGGCGATCATCTTCGGACGGCGAGCCGAGACGGCCGCCTTCGGACAGATGGAGGGACAGCCGGGCGCGGCCGCGGCCGTACTGGACAACGTGGGCAGGGGCTGGACCACCACCCCCGCCGTCGCGATGAGCAAGCAGCAGGACATCGTGCACCGTGCCGTGGGCAAGGCCGGCGTGGTCCTGATCGCCGAGGGCAACCCGAACCGGGTGAAGCCGATGCTCGCGAACGAGAAGAAGAAGCTGGCCCGGATCATGCCCGACATCCCGGTCCACGACTTCATCGTGGGCAAGGGCGAGGGCGAGGTGCCGCTCAAGAAGGTCCGTACGACCCTGATGAAGCTGCCCCGTGTGCTCTCCGGGCCCCAGATCACCCAGGTCAACGACAAACTGCGGGCCATGGGCGACTTGCTGAGCAACATGCCGATCCCGAAGGGCCCGATGCCCAAGGGGATGCGCATGCCGCGCGGCGGAAAGATGCGCTGATCCGCTTTTCGTATACAAGACAGAGGGGCGGGGGGAGGGGGAGGGGGGGAGGGGGGGCGGGGTGTGCATTGGGGTTTTTGTGGTTTTCTCGTTTATTCTTCGGTCTC
>NZ_JBHWMB010000047.1:58760-68415 GCF_042730015.1 Streptomyces sp. NPDC059957
GGGGAAAGGGAAGAAAGGGAGAGGCCAGAAAGAGAGGGCAAAGCATGCTCGGTCCCCCTGTAACAAGAAGGAAAGGCGCCCCCTCCCCCCACCCCCCCCCTCCCCCCCCCCTCTGTGTCGCTGCGTCTTGGGATCCTTCGTCTCAGATCCTGACCTGCACGGCGCGGCTGAGGCGGTCGTGCAGTCCGCGGCCGTCGCGGTCCCAGACGAGGGCCGGGATCAGCAGGGCGAGCAGTGCGGTGCGGAGGACCACGCGGCCGAAACCGAGCCGGCCGCCGTCCTGCGAAACGACCCGGAGGCCTAGGATCCGCTTCCCGGGGGTAAAGCCGACGGTGCCGACCGTCAGGACCACCAGGGCGACGAAGACGGCCAGCGTCCAGTTCCCCGAGCCGTTCCAGTCGCGGCCCGTGATCAGGCCGTACGCGATGAGCTGGCAGCCCAGCCAGTCGATGGCCACGGCGCCGAGCCGGCGGCCGAAACGGGCCACCGAGCCGGGGCCCTGCTGCGGCAGGCCGAGCTGTTTGCCGGGGTACCCGAAGTCGGCACCCATCACCTCGGCGGCCTCGCGGGGGCCGGAGAGCCAGGATCCGATTGCTTGCCTCTTGTCCACGCGAACACGGTACCTGTGCGGCTCGACGCCGTTCCGGCGGGACCCTGGTTAACTTGTGCGAAACAAATGGGTCATGCTTGAGAAACCCCGTCTGCTTATGGTCGGGTCAGCGTGCGGCACCGCACTGACGCACCACTAGCTATAAAAGCCCGCCCCTGCCCCGGGGTCGGGAGTAGGAGGAGTTGGATGTTCAAGAACGCCGACGAAGTGACGCAGTACATCCAGGACAACGACGTCAAGTTCGTTGACGTCCGCTTCTGCGACCTGCCTGGTGTGATGCAGCACTTCACCATCCCGGGGCGCGCGTTCGACCCGAACGAGGAGCTGGCCTTCGACGGCTCCTCGATCCGCGGCTTCCAGGCGATCCACGAGTCCGACATGGCGCTGCGTGCCGACATCACCACCGCGCGCCTGGACCCGTTCCGCAAGGACAAGACGCTCAACATCAACTTCTTCATCCACGACCCGATCACGGGCGAGGCCTACAGCCGCGACCCGCGCAACGTCGCGAAGAAGGCCGAGGCGTACCTCGCCTCCACCGGCATCGCCGACACCGCGTACTTCGGCCCCGAGGCCGAGTTCTACGTGTTCGACAGCGTGCGCTTCGCGACCTCCGCGAACGAGAGCTTCTACCACATCGACTCCGAGGCCGGCGCCTGGAACACGGGCTCCGAGGAGAACAACCGTGGTTACAAGGTCCGCTACAAGGGTGGTTACTTCCCCGTAGCCCCGGTCGACCACTTCGCCGACCTGCGCGCCGAGATCTCCCTCGAGCTGGACGCCCAGGGCCTCCAGGTCGAGCGTCAGCACCACGAGGTCGGCACCGGTGGCCAGGCCGAGATCAACTACAAGTTCAACACGCTGCTCGCCGCGGCCGACGACCTGATGCTCTTCAAGTACATCGTGAAGAACGTCGCCTGGCGCAACGGCAAGACCGCGACCTTCATGCCGAAGCCGATCTTCGGTGACAACGGCTCGGGCATGCACGTGCACCAGTCGCTGTGGGCGAACGGCGACCCGCTGTTCTACGACGAGGCCGGCTACGCGGGCCTCTCGGACACCGCGCGCTACTACATCGGCGGCATCCTCAAGCACGCCCCGTCGCTGCTGGCGTTCACCAACCCGACGGTGAACTCCTACCACCGCCTGGTCCCGGGCTTCGAGGCGCCGGTCAACATGGTGTACTCGCAGCGCAACCGCTCCGCCGCGATGCGCATCCCGATCACGGGCTCGAACCCGAAGGCCAAGCGCGTCGAGTTCCGCGCCCCGGACCCGTCCTCGAACCCGTACCTGGCGTTCGCGGCCCTGCTCCTCGCGGGCCTCGACGGTGTGAAGAACAAGATCGAGCCGATGGAGCCGATCGACAAGGACCTCTACGAGCTCTCCCCGGACGAGCACGCGAGCGTTCCGCAGGTCCCGACCAGCCTCGAGGACGTCCTCAAGGCCCTCGAGGAGGACCACGAGTACCTCCTGGCCGGCGGTGTCTTCACCCCCGACCTGATCGAGACCTGGATCGACTACAAGCGCACCCACGAGATCGCCCCGATCGCGCAGCGCCCGCACCCGCACGAGTTCGAGCTCTACTTCGACCTCTAAGCCGTGCCGTGGTCGTGCTGACGCACTGATCGAACGAAGCCCCGCTCCCCTCCTTCGGAGGGGAGCGGGGCTTCTGCGTTGCGGCGGCGCGGCGCTAGCTTCGGGGGATGGACGACACCTGGAAGACCATCGGGGCCCTCGTGGCGCGGTTCGACGAGCACGACCGGGAGCGGGGGGTGGCGCACGAGGAGAGCGTGACGCTGCAGATCCTGAAGATCGGCGAGGAGTTCGGCGAAGCCGCGCAGGCCGTGATCGGGGCCAAGGGCACGAATCCCCGCAAGGGGAACTCGCACACCTGGGGTGACGTGGAGGCCGAGGTCGCCGACGTGATCGTCACCGCGATGGTCGCGCTGGCCCGGATGCGGCCCGACGCCCCCGCCTTCTTCGCGGAGCACCTGCGGGAGAAGTCGGCCAGGTTCCTCTGACGGGCAAGTCCTCTGACGGGCAAGTCCTCCGACGGGCAAGTCCTCTGGCGGGTGCGCTCAGCGCATCAGCGGCATCGCGCCCGTGAGGTCGCGCAGGCAGCGGACCGCGAGTTCCGCGGGGGAGCCGGGGCCCGAGGGCGGGGTGTCCGTGGTGGACCAGAGTTCCAGGGAGATGCGGATCGCGTCCGTGGCCGCCGCCGCGAGGAGGCGGACCGCGAGGGGTTCGGCCTCCGGGCCGGCGAGCCGGGCGACGACCGGGACCAGGCGCTCCTCGGAGTCCTGGTTGACCCGGTACCAGACGGCCCGCAGGGCCTCGTCGGTCGTGGCGGCGCGCAGCAGGCCGCGGGTGACCTCCAGCCCCTCGTCGAGGGCCTGGGGGCCCGTGAGGGAGCGGGTGACGGCACGCTCCAGGGCCTCGGTCAGCGGGGTGCCGGGGTCCTCCTCGGCGAGCAGCGCGCGCCAGGCGTCGCCGCCGCCCGCGAGCAGGGGGGCGACGGCCTCCTGCTTGTTGCGGAAGTAGCGGTAGAACGTGCGCAGCGCCACGCCCGCGCGGTGGGCGATGTCCTCGGCGGTGGTGCCGTCGGGGCCGTGCTCGGCGAAGAGTTCGCAGGCGGCGCGGGCGATGTCGAGCTGGGTGGCCGCCTTGCGGCGCTCGTTCAGCGACTGGGCTCCGGGGCCGGCCTGGGGAGAGTACGGACGAGGGGATCTCACCGGGGAAGGATACCTCGGCCCCGAGCAACAACTGCATGTTTTGACAGTCTGGCAAAACGTGTCATCACGGGAGTACGCTCCTGCCCATGAACCGTTACGAAGGACGTCGCGTCCTCATCACCGGCGGCGGCTCCGGCATCGGCCAGGCCACCGTCCACCGCATCCTCTCCGAGGGCGGCCGGGTCCACACCGTGGACGTCAACGAAGCCGGTCTCAAGGCCACCGCCGACCAGGCGGCCGCCGACGGCCACGCGGACCGCCTCACCACCGCGGTCCTCGACATATCCGACGAGGCCGCCGTCAAGACGGGCGTGGCCGCCGCGGTCGACGCCCTCACCGGAATCGACGTGCTGGTCAACGCCGCGGGGATCCTGCGCTCCGCGCACACCCACCAGACCACGCTCGAGCTCTGGAACAAGATCATCGCGGTGAACCTGACCGGTACCTTCCTGGTCATCCGCGAATCGCTCCCGGCGCTGCTGGCGGGCGACCAGCCGGTCGTCGTCAACTTCAGCTCCACCTCGGCGTCCTTCGCCCACCCCTACATGTCCGCCTACGCGGCCAGCAAGGGCGGCATCCAGTCCATGACCCACGCGCTGGCCGCCGAGTACAGCAAGCAGGGGCTGCGCTTCGTCGCCGTCGCGCCGGGCTCCATCGAGAGCGGCATGACCACCGGCACCGGCCCCGGCCTGCCCGAGGACACCGACTGGAGCCTGTTCGCCAAGCTCGCCCCGGCCCTCGGTCAGGGCTTCGCCGGCCCGCAGACCGTCGCCGGCGTCGTCGCCATGCTGGGCTCCGAGGACGGCGCCTTCATCACCGGTACGGAGATCCGCATCGACGGCGGCACGCACTACTAGGCCCTGAAGCGGTCCCACAGCCGGGGGAAGCGCTCCGCGAGCACGGCTTCGTTCTCGAAGTCCAGCGCAGCGCCCTCCGGCTCCGCCGCCTGCAGCGGGATCCCCAGATCCGGCGCGACCGACCCGGTCAGCTGCTCGTACGCCTCGTCCGCCGCGTACCCCAGCTCCTCGCCGTCCCCGTCGATCTCCTCGTCGAACTCGTCGAGGAGTTCCGCGAGCTGGTCCGGATCGTGCACCCCGCCCTCGAAGACCTCCCGGCCCTGGCCGATCAGCCAGCACCGGAAGTAGTCGAAGGCGTCGTCGCTGGCCCCGTCGAGCAGCACCCACGCCGCGCCCCACAGGTCCCAGGTGTACGCCCGGTTGTACCGCGACTCGAAGTGCCGGGCGAAGTCCAGGACGGAGTCCGGGTCGAGCTGTGCCAGCCGCTCCACGAGCAGCTCGGCGTGTTCCTCGGGGTCGCCCTCGGCGGCCTCGCGGGTACGGTCGACCATCTCCCAGAACTCCGTCTCGTCCATCACCGCTCAAGCATCACGGGTACACCCCCTCGCCGCCACCGCGCGTGCCGCGAAAGGCCGGTCGGAGCCCCCGCACGGCCGCATACCCGGACCGGGGGAGTCGACGGGGATCAACGAGACGCCCCCGGGAACGCCGTGAGGCGGCCCGCCCCCGAAGGGGTGGGCCGCCTCACGGACGGACGTGCGGGGCGTTACAGGCCGTAGCGCTCCCGGGCCTCCTTGATGGAGGACGCCGGGACCTCGCCGCGGCGGGCGAGCTGGGCCAGCGCGGCCACCACGATCGACTGGGCGTCGACACCGAAGTGGCGGCGGGCGCCCTCGCGGGTGTCGGAGAGGCCGAAGCCGTCCGTGCCCAGCGAGGTGTAGTCCTGCTCGACCCACTGGCTGATCTGGTCCGGGACCTGACGCATCCAGTCGGAGACGGCGAGCACCGGGCTGGTGACGCCCTCCAGGGCGCGGGTGACGAACGGGGTGCGCATCTCCCCGCGCAGCAGCGCCTCGTCGCACTCCAGCGCGTCGCGGCGCAGCTCGCCCCAGGAGGTGGCGGACCAGACGTCGGCGGCCACGTTCCAGTCGGCGGCGAGCAGCTTCTGCGCGTCCAGCGCCCAGTGGATGGCCGTACCGGAGGCCATCAGCTGGATCTTCGGGGCGTCGGCGGCCGGGGCCGCCTCCGCGAGGTCCGCCGCCGTGTTGAAGCGGTAGAGACCGCGCAGGATGCCCTCTTCCACGCCCTCGGGCATGGCCGGCTGCGGCTTCGGCTCGTTGTAGACCGTCAGGTAGTAGAAGACGTCTTCCGGCTTCTCGCCGTACATCCGGCGCAGGCCGTCCTTGACGATCACCGCGATCTCGTACGCGAAGGCCGGGTCGTAGTTGAGCGACGCCGGGTTCGTGGACGCGATCAGGTGCGAGTGGCCGTCCGCGTGCTGCAGGCCCTCACCCGTCAGGGTGGTGCGGCCGGCGGTGGCGCCGACGATGAAGCCCTTGCCGAGCTGGTCGGCGAGCTGCCACATCTGGTCGGCGGTGCGCTGCCAGCCGAACATCGAGTAGAAGATGTAGAACGGGATCATCGGCTCGCCGTGCGTCGCGTACGACGTACAGGCGGCGATGAAGTCGGCCATGGCGCCGGCCTCGGTGATCCCCTCGTTGAGGATCTGGCCGTCCTTGGCTTCCTTGTAGTACATGAGCTGGTCGCGGTCGACCGGCTCGTACGTCTGGCCCAGCGGCGAGTAGATGCCGGCCGACGGGAAGAGGGACTCCATACCGAAGGTACGGGCCTCGTCGGGGACGATCGGAACCCAGCGCTTGCCGGTCTCCTTGTCCCGCATCAGGTCCTTGACGAGCCGGACGAAGGCCATGGTGGTGGCCATCTCCTGCTTGCCGGAGCCCTTGAGCAGCGGGGCGAAGGAACGGTCCGCCGGAGCCGGCAGGGCCACGTGCTTGACCTTGCGGGCCGGGGCCGGGCCGCCGAGCGCCGCGCGGCGCTCGTTCAGGTACTGCACCTCGGGGCTGTTCGCGCCAGGGTGGCCGTACGGGACCTGGCCGTCGGCGAAGGCGCTGTCCGGGATCGGGAGGCCAAGGAGGTCACGCATGTCCTTGAACTCGTCGATCGTCAGCTTCTTCATCTGGTGGTTCGCGTTCTTCGACTCGAACCCGGCGCCCAGCGTGTAGCCCTTGACGGTCTGCGCGAGGATGACCGTCGGAGCACCCTTGTGCTCCAGGGCGGCCTTGTACGCGGCGTAGACCTTGCGGGGCTCGTGGCCGCCGCGGGAGGTGTGGAAGCACTCGGCGATCTTCGCGTCGGAGAGCACACCGGCCAGCTGCACGAGCTCGGCGTTGGCGCCGAAGAAGTGCTGGCGGATGTAGGCCACGTCGCGGGTCGCGTACGTCTGGAACTGCGCGTCGGGTACCTCGCGCAGGCGGCGTACCAGGGCGCCCGTGGTGTCGAGCTGGAACAGCTCGTCCCAGGCGGAGCCCCACAGCGACTTGATGACGTTCCAGCCGGCGCCGCGGAACTGGGCTTCCAGCTCCTGCACCACGCGGAAGTTCGCGCGGACCGGACCGTCGAGGCGCTGCAGGTTGCAGTTGATGACGAAGGTCAGGTTGTCGAGCTGCTCGCGGGAGGCCAGGGCCAGGGCGGCGGTCGACTCGGGCTCGTCCATCTCGCCGTCGCCCAGGAAGGCCCAGACGTGCGAGTTGGCGGTGTCCTTGATGCTCCGGTTCTGCAGGTAGCGGTTGAAGCGCGCCTGGTAGATCGCGGAGAGCGGGCCGAGGCCCATGGAGACCGTCGGGAACTCCCACAGCCACGGCAGGCGCCGCGGGTGGGGGTAGGACGGCAGGCCGTTGCCGCCGGCTTCCTGGCGGAAGTTGTCGAGCTGCTGCTCGGAGATCCGGCCGTCGAGGAAGGCGCGGGCGTAGATGCCGGGGGAGGCGTGGCCCTGGATGTAGAGCTGGTCGCCCGATCCGTCGGCCTCCTTCCCGCGGAAGAAGTGCTGGAAGCCGGTCTCGTACAGCCACGCGGCGGAGGCGAAGGTGGCGATGTGGCCGCCGACGCCGTACTTGGAGCCGCGGGTCACCATGGCGGCCGCGTTCCAGCGGTTCCACGCGGTGATCCGGGCTTCCATCGCCTCGTCACCGGGGAACTCCGGCTCCGCGGCGGTGGGGATGGTGTTGACGTAGTCCGTCTCGAGCAGCTTCGGCAGCGCGAGGCCGGCGGCCTCGGCGTGCTGAAGGGTGCGACGGAGCAGGTATTCGGCGCGGCGCGTACCGGCGGCCTTGGCGACGGCGTCGAGAGAGGCCGCCCATTCGGCGGTCTCCTCGGTGTCGCGGTCCGGGAGCTGGTCGAGCTCGCTCGGAAGCTTTCCTACGGGGTCGGACATCGGTGTGCGCCGCCTTCCGGACAAAGGAGAGGTGGTGAAGAAATCCCTGACGGGCAGGACAGGGTCGTTGGACCCGGGTGGGGTCCGCGGATGACTGTAAGGCGCTGATCGATGATCGATCAAATGAAAGTGACGAAGAAACGTCAATCTGACAAAAGTCGGCACCGGGTGCCATGAAAATGGGCACCCAGTGCCGGTCAAAACGGGACGAGACGGGCGCTCGAGCGCGTCTCGAAGGGCGAGATCAAGCCCGCGGCGCGCACCCCAGAACATGCCGCTTCACGAGCAGGCCGATCTCCGGATCCTGATTGCGGAAGGCATCCACAAGGGCTTCGTGCTCCTCGGCGTAGGACTTCTGGACGGTTCCCAGCCACCGGATGGACAGGGCCGTGAAGACCTCGATGCCCAGGGACTCCCAGGTGTGCAGCAGCACGCTGTTCCCGGCTGCCCGCACCATCTCTCGGTGGAAGCCCACGGTGTGCCGCACCTGGGCCGTGCCGTCCGCACTGCGGTCGGCCTCCCACAGGGCCGCCACGTGCGGTTCCAGGGCCGAGCAGTCGGCCGCCAGCCGGGGTGCGGCCAGCTCGGCCGCGATCTGCTCCAGGCCCGCCCGGACCGGATAGATCTCCTCCAGGTCCGCCGCCGACAGGTTCCGTACGCGCACGCCCTTGTTCGGCGCCGACTCGATCAGCCGCAGCGTCTCCAGCTCGCGCAGGGCCTCGCGCACGGGCGTCTGGCTGACTTCGAGCTCCACGGCGATCCGGCGCTCCACGATCCGCTCACCGGGCTTCCAGCGCCCGCTGACGATCCCCTCCACGATGTGCTCGCGGATCTGCTCGCGCAGCGAGTGCACGACGGGTGGGGTGATCATCGGGGCTTCCTCTCCTGAGGGGTGTGCAGGGGCACGCCGGGGCATGCGGGGCCTTGATGCGTAGACAATACGGCGGCGCCGCCCGTCGCGATGCGTTCCTGGTCAGAGGCGCAGCGTGAGGCTGGTTACAGCCGTCAACCGGAATGCCCCAGCGTACGACGACGGCGCCCCCGCCCGGGACTTGAAGGTCCGGGGGGGGGCGCCGACTGGGGCAGTCGCTGTCGCGGTGAGCCTTACAGGCCGAGCTCGACCTCGAACTCGCCGGCCTCGAGGATCGCCTTGACGGCCGAGAGGTACCGGGCCGCGTCCGCGCCGTCCACCAGGCGGTGGTCGTAGGACAGGGTCAGGTACGTCATGTCGCGGATGCCGATGTTCGTGCCCTCGGCGGTCTCGATGACCACCGGGCGCTTGACCGTCGCGCCGATGCCCAGGATGGCGACCTGGTTCGGGGGCACGATGACCGTGTCGAACAGCGCACCGCGCGAGCCGGTGTTGCTGATGGTGAAGGTCGCGCCCGACAGCTCGTCCGGCGTGATCTTGTTGCCGCGGACCTTGGAGGCCAGGTCGGCGGTCGCCTTGGAGATGCCCGCCAGGTTGAGGTCACCGGCACCCTTGATGACCGGGGTCATCAGGCCCTTCTCGGAGTCCACGGCGATGCCGATGTTCTCCGAGTCGAAGTAGGTGATGGTGCCCTCGTCCTCGTTGATCCGGGCGTTGACGACCGCGTGGGCCTTCAGCGCCTGGGCCGCGGCCTTGACGAAGAACGGCATCGGGGACAGCTTGACGCCCTCGCGGGCGAGGAAGCCGGCCTTGGCCTTCTCGCGCAGCTTCATGATCTTGGTGATGTCCACCTCGACCACGGAGCTGAGCTGCGCCTGCGAGTGCAGGGCCTTCATCATGTTGTCGCCGATGACCTTGCGCATGCGGGTCATCTTGACGGTCTGGCCACGCAGCTCGGAGACCGCGGCGGCCGGAGCCTTCGCGGCCGGAGCGGCCGGAGCCGGGGCGGCTGCGGCGGCCTTGGCGGCCTCGGCGGCGGCCAGGACGTCCTGCTTGCGGATGCGGCCACCGACACCGGTGCCCGAGACCACGGACAGGTCGACGCCGGACTCCGTGGCGAGCTTGCGCACCAGCGGGGTCACGTAGGCACCCTCGTCACCGGCGGAAACCGGGGCGGGGGCGGCCGGCGCGACC
>NZ_JBHWMB010000048.1:0-28228 GCF_042730015.1 Streptomyces sp. NPDC059957
TGGACACCCTTTCTGACGGCCAGTCAACTCAACGGGAATCCGCGCCGAGGCGCGGATCCTCCTGCTATCAGACCTGACAGCACAAGATCTTCGACAGAGCCGGCAATTCCCCACGATCTGCATGATCATCGTCAGGTACCTCCCCCCTGGCGGACCGCGCATGGCTGCTGTTCCGTACGGTCGCCAAGCTGGCCGCGAACCTGCGGGGCGACGGCCGCTACGACGCGGACGTCGGTACCCGAATCGGCCCACTGGCCCTGCGGCTGGGCGAACTGAAACCACCACTCGCCGGCCCGCTCGGGAACGCACTCGGCCACCCGCATAACGGGCCGACATCCCTCGTCACCGTCCACGCCGCCGAGTTGAGCGGGAACCGCACGATCCGGCTGCGGGCGATCGACGCCCTGCTGGAGTGGGCCGAGCTCGGCCATCCGCAGGCCCGGGCGGCCCTGTCCGAGGTCGCCTCCGACCACCGGACGCAGGATGTCACCGTCTGGACCAAGGCACTCAATCGGATCGCCCTGTTCGGCGACGCGAGCGTCGAATCGGGCCTACTGCGCGCGCTCGCCGACACCGGGCACCGCGGGGTGCGTTGGTCGGCGCTCGCCTGTGCCGAACTCGGCTTCCGCCGGGCCGTTCCGCTGATCACCGCCCTGCTGGAGCATCCCGATCCGATGGTCCGCGAGGGTGCCTGCGAGGCGCTCGGCCTCCTTGAGGAACACACCGCCGTGCCCGCCCTGACAGCCCGGCTGAACGACGAGACCACCTGGGTACGCAGCAGGGCCGCCCTGGCACTCGGCCAAATCGGCGGCGACCGGGCACTCGCTGCGCTCTGGCAGGCCATGATGGAACGCCGGAACCCGAAGGCCAGTCATCTCGCCTCAGCGATCGCTGCCTTCGGCCCGCCGGTGGTGGACGACCTGATCGCCCTCACCACCGATCCCGACCCGGACCTCCGAGCACTGGCACCACTCGCGGCGACTACGTCACCGGCGACGCCCTCAACGACTGGATCCGCCACCGCGCCTACCTGGCCGGCCTCCCACCTGGCACCTGGTCACCTCCCACGGCCTACGCCGCGGCGGAGCCCAACAGATCGCAGACGCCGGCGCCGACCCCACCCACCAGGGCCGCTGGAAACCGGGCTCGGCCACGGTGAAACGCGAATACCTCGACCGCGCCCAATCCCGCACCCAAAACCCATGGCACCAGGTCCAAGCGGCACGCCGCGATGCCAGAACAGACACCCGGTGAACTGCGTCGGGGACCCGAGTGGTCTGCTGGCAGCGGGCTCCACGAGTCGACGCATATGCGCGAGACCGTGTTGACACATCCGGCAAGGGCAAGGCTCGCTGGATTATCCTCCAGCGAGCCCTTGAATCTGCAGATTGCACCCTTCGAACTCGGGGCTTTGCCAAGAAACTGCTTGTACAGAAGGGCCATCAAAGCTGCATGCGCGCTGCGCCCGTGCGACTCAATTGCCAGGCTGCTAGCTGTCGCCTGCAATCGACGCCGCCAACGTCGCCTCACCTGCGGTCAGCATCCCCGCCCTGAACGGCCCAGGACCGGACTCGGGCTGTGGTCCACCCAAGTCCGGAACCCCGACTCAGCGATATCACGGAAAGGCCGGCTACACGCTCGAGCAACCTTTCAGATCGGCGGCGTACACCCCGTGGCTGACGCACGAGATGTTTCCTCCTCTCTGCCCTCTATCACAGCCATCAGACCTGTCCATCAGCCCGATTGTCCGGTCGAGCGTGTGAAGTTCAAATCCGCGTAGTGCGGGAGGAACCCGATACCGGCACCCACCCGAGTCGAGACCGCGAGGTAGACCTTGCACTGCCTTCCCGTGTCAGACCCTCGGAATTCGAAGCTGATCCCGGGCCCCTCATCGGGGTAGGAGTCGAACTTCCATGTCGCAGAGCCGCTGTAGGTCAGGGGATCCGCCCTCGCCGCCTGGCCACAACCTGCCTCGGGTTCCGGTATCCCTACCAGTTCCGCAGATGCGTCCGCATGAACCGTCAGGCGTTCCCCAGTAGGAGTCGACCAGATTCCCTCCACATCTGTAGCACTAAGGGCGCCGCGGTCGTCATTTTCAGACGTGAGGGTGACTGCCAGCAATACCGCAAGAAGCCCCGCCACACCCACCAGGAGCTGTACGATTCCACGCAAGCGCATCTCATACCCCAATAAACTGGGCGCGCCGCCAACTCAGCCTCCGAGTCAGGGCTTACACCGCTCCGAGGACGACTTCATGAACTTCGCGCGGTCCATTACCTTGTCGCCGTTGACACCGGTGAGGACTTTGCCGGCACTGAGCTTGTTGACCTTATCCACGGTGAAGCTCAGCTTTCCGGTCAGACTGTCCTCTACCCCGACCACCCCGCGAACATTGGCCACGTACTCACCAGTGCTCTCCAGTGAGGTCAACGTCGATTCCGTGACCTTGAATCCATCAGGGGGCGTGAATAGGTCGATCTGCCCAAGCAGGCCCGTCATCCCGTCCCGACTGACGGTCCACTTCTTAAGTTCCGGCTCGTCGACGTTGTGGAACACCGTTACGCTGCGGAACCTGAAGTCAGGGCAGGGCGCCATCAGCAGCCGCGTACCGCCGCTCTCGGTACGTTCCACGGCAAGCAAAGCCTCGGGAGCGGGTGTGCACCCAACCACCAACTGCGCCAGCAGCACGGCCCCCACCAATGGGATGACTCGGGACGCAGCACTCTTGTCCGTACCCACAGCCTCTCTCCCCTTTCCTATTGTCACGGCCGAGGAGGCAACCTGTGCGTAGCCCGACAAATCGCAGACGCCGGCGCTGACCCCGGCGCAGCAAGGCCCTTGGACGCCGGGCTCGGTCACGGTGAAGCGCGAGTACCTCGACCGTGCCCAACCCCGTGCGCAAACCCCCCGGCACCAGGTCCTGGCTGCGAGCACCAGCAGCGCCGTCCGGTCATCGGCGAATTGTGACTGTGCACGAACCTGCGAGGTCCCGCCGCCCGACGACTGGACGGAGGCGGCGAGACCTCAGGTCAGGGCTTACACCGCCCCGAGGACGGCTTCACGAACTGCTCACGGTCCATTACCTTTTCGCCCTTGGTGCCAGTTAGGACTTCGCCAGCGTTGAGCTTATTTATCTTCTCAGCGGTAAATGCCATCCGCCCATTCAGGCTGCGGGTCCCCATCGCCCCGTCGATTTTGGCGACGTAGAGGCCCGGATCGCGCAGCTCAGTCAAGGTGGTGTCGTTGACCTCCCACCCCACGGGGGTAGTGAAGAATTTGACCTCCCCAAGTGAGCCGATGCGCTCTTTGTTACTCAGCGACCAAACCTCAGAGGGTCCGGTGTCGCTGTCGCTGAACACGTAAAGACCGAGGGCCCGATAGCCGGAGCAGGGGGCAATTACAAGGAGAATGTCACCAGTCGCAGTCCTCTCTATCGCGAGTAGTGGCTCAGGCGCCGGTGAGCAACCTGCTAGCCCTGCAGCCGCCAGCGTGATCACGGCTGAGAATAGCGCCCGCGCCAGTCCGTTTTGTCGGGCTATCGGCCTTACCATTTCTCGTAATCCCCCCACCATAGATTTGCCTCTATTTCGAACGAATTTCCGAGCGCGGGATCCCCGGTTCGCCACTCGGATCTCGCGGACGCCAATGCGTAGGCTGCCACGAAATGGTCCGCCGTATAGTGTCGGGCCCATTGTCGAGAATGCACGGCCTCGTGATATTCAATATTTGGTCCATATTTACTAGCCATGACACCTCCGACTTGATTCGCAATTTTCCTGCGGGTTTTCGACTCTTTTTCGAGTTGCGTCACAAACTCTCTTTTACTTCCAGGGAAGAAGTGCACGTCACCCACGGTCATCGGCTGCCCGCCGCCAGGCGAATGCCCGAAGCAGATGTACTGGCTGTCACGTTTGGCGCATCCGGTTGTTAGCTTCGCATAGCCGAAGGCCAGCTCGTTAGACCCGTTCAACACATTCATGTCGTGGAATGGATCGGTGAGGAACTCATCGGGGCGGCCGATGTCCACGATGCATTCGATCCTCGCGTCGTTTGTTCTGCAGTTTGCGGGCGGCGGCGGAGGGGCGATAGGGATGTTCAGCCATGCAGGCAACGGTGGCCCACAGGTAATTTTGCCGAGGAAGCAGCCCGTGCCGTCGTCGAGCGGGGTCACCGGGCCTCCTAGAGCGGGACCCTTCTTCTCCTTTCCGTTCTGCGAGGGTTTGCGAGGTCCGGGCTCGTGGCCGGGTGTGGTGTTCTCCTCGTCGGGTGCAGGCCGGGTCGGGCAGTCCACCTCGGCGCACATGCCGGTGGGGTCGGAGGTGGTGACCGGAGTGTTGTTGGCGTAGCTGTACGCGTTGAGGGCCTGTGGGGCGTCTGGCACTAGGACCGGGTCTACGGAGAGGAACCGGCCCGCGGCGGGGTCGTATTCGCGGGCTCCGATGTGGGTGAGGCCGGTCGACTTGTCCTGGGTGCCGCCGACGAATCCGCGTTCGCCGGGCCAGGCGGTCGGCTTCGTGCCGCGGTCTTCGCCGAAGGGCTTGGCGGTGCGGCGTTGGACGGTGAGGGTGGTGGCGTCGATGGCGGTGGTGCCGGTGTTGTGGTGGTCGGCAGCTATGTAGGAGAGCTTGCCGGCGGAGGTGCGGACGATGGTCGTGCCGCCGGGGGCCGCGTAGTGGCGGGTGCCGGTGACCTTGTCCGTGGCGGTGTCGCGGGTGAGCTCGTCCGAGCCTGTGTAGAGGGTGGTCTTGCCGGGGTCTTTTCGGGCGAGCCTGTTGCCGGCCGCGTCGTAGATGTAGGTGGAGGTGCCCGCGCTGGTGGTGTTGGAGGCGAGTTTGCCTTCGGCGTTCCAGGTCAGGGTCTGGGTGGGTCCGCCGTCGCCGGGGAGGGTACTGGGGGCGTCGCCGGTGTCGGGGCGGGTGAGGGTGTTGCCGCTCTTGTCGTAGGTGAGGCTGGTCGTAAGCGGGCCGTTGCTGCCCGTCTTTCTCGTGGTGGAGGTCGGGGTGTGGGGGCGCGGTGATCCCGGCGCCGGGTAGGTGTTGGTGGTGACGGTGGTCTTGGCGGCGTCGCCTGTGGGGTCGTGGTCGGTCAGGGTCTTGCGGTTGCCGGTGACGTCGTAGGTGAACGACTGCCAGTAGGGGGACGCGCCACCGATGCTGCTGCTCTCGGGTGTGGTGTTGGTGCAGCCTCCGACGCCGGGCACGCTGGGGCCGGGCTTCGTTGTGGTGCTGCTCGTGTCAGTCCAGGCCTCGGTGAGGCGGCCCAGGTAGTCGTAGGTGAAGCACTGGGTGTCGCGGGCGGCGCCCTGGACGTTGGAGACGGAAGTGACGTCACCGGCCGGCGTGTAGGTGTAGCTGGTGATGTCGACCGAGGTCGTCTGGTCCTGCTTGTTGAGTTCGGTGCGCAGAAGCCGGCCAGTGGCCTGGTCCTGGACGTTGGTCACGCTGACCTGCTTCGGCGTACTGCCGAAGGTCGTGCGCTGGACCTGGCCGAGTTCGTTGTAGCTGGTGTAGTTGACGTAGCCGACGGTGTCGGACCCGTAGGAGAGCGGGAGACCGTTGTCATTGCGGAAAGTGGTGAGGTGCTCGGCAGGCAGGCCGCCTACCGCAGGGAGGTTCAGCTCCTCCTCGAGCCCGCTGATGGCGTTGTAGGTGGCGGAGGTGGAGTAGGTGCCGGTGAGGGATCCCTCGCCGGTGGGGACGGTCAGCTTGGTGCCGGTGGGGCGGTAGCCGATGTCGTAGCCGGTGGTCTCCTGGCGCCAGGCCTTGCCGGCCACCCAGCTAGTGGATGCCGTTTGCTGACCGGGCAGGATCGTGTCGTATTCGTACGTGGCGAGCTTGGTGCCGTCGACCGCGCTCAGGTTGCGGGAGGTCGGGCGGCCCAGGATGTCGTAGCTGGTGAAGACGGTGGTGCCGCGGGCATCAACGGTCGACACGGGGCGGTCCGCGGCGTCATACGCGGTCGTGGACGTGCCCTTGTCGGGGTCCACCGCCTTGATCCGGCGGCCTCGGAGGTCGTAGCCGTAGGTCCAGTCGTTGCCGGCCGGGTCGGTGATCCGCTCCAGCTTGCCGACGGTGTCGTAGCCGTAGAGCGTGGCGTCGAACGCCCCCGTGGGGGTGCCGCCCTTGTACTGGCGCAGCTCGGTCTTGTGCCCGCGGGCGTCGGTGATCTCACTGGAGGCGGTGCCGCCCTTGGGCGGGGTGGTATCGACACGGTCGGCACCCGGGTACGCGGTGGCACTGCGCCACTGCTCGATCGCCTTGGAGTAGAAGGTCTTCGTCACCGGTCGGCCGAGGCCGTCGTACTGGGTGACGTTCTGGGCGGGCAGCATGTTCTCGTCGGCGGGGAAGCGGTCCTTCACCGGGTCGGAGTCCTTGTTGATGTACGTGCTGCTCGTCTTGAAGGCGCGGCCTCGGCTGTCGTAGGCCGTGTCGGTGATCAGGCGTGTGTGCTCGCTGTCCTTCAGCGGATTCGCCTGGGTCTGGACCTGCTGGCCCATCGCGTCGAGGATGCTGATGGAGGTGGCGTACGACCCGTTGCCGCGGAGCGTCCGGGTGGTGACCGAGCTGGTGTCGCTCTGGGTCAGGTCGTAGGTGAACACCTTGCTGGCGCTCTGGGTACGCGCACGGCCCGGCAGCCACAGCTCGGTGGTGCGGCCCAGCGCGTCGTAGGCGACCTCTGTGGTGCGGCTGTTCTGGTCGACGGTCTTGACCGGGACTGCGCGCAGCGGGTGCAGGGTGGTGGTCGTCGTCCAGCTCTTGGCGTTGGTCACCTTGACGGTCGTCGCGCGGGCCGGTGCGGCAGGCGTGTACGCCGATGTGGTCTTCGCCCCTGCGGCGTCGGTGGTGCTGGAGACACGGCCATACGTGTCATACGTCGTCGACGACTTGGTGACGTACTTGGGCAGGCCGGCCTCGAAGCGGTCCAGTACGCCGGTGTTCGTGGGCTGGCCGGGGCCGTCGAGGGTGCCGAAGGGCTTGTTGTCGTAGTGTGTGCGGCTGCTGTCGAGGGTGTTCGCCTCGGTCGCGGCCACGCCGCACGCGGCCTGGGTCCGGGTGGTCTGCGAGACGCGGTCGACGACCCGGGTGGCTTCGTTGCGGGCGTAGGAGACGGTGGTGCAGATGTCGGGCAGACCATCCGCCTGGTCCAGGACCGAGTTCTGCATTCCGTACTTCTCGTCGTAATCGACGGTCTCCGAAGTACTCCGCCAGGTCTTGTCGGCGAGCAGCGCCTTCTCCCTGGACAAGGCCGTGCCCTGCATCCGGGCTGTGAGGGCGGGCAGGTCCGCGCCGCGACTGTGGGTAGCGGTGGCCGCCGGGAGCCACGGGTCGGACTGAGATACGGAGACGAGCTCCCCACCGTCTGAGGCGTAGGTCTGGAGCTCGCGGAGGGTGCCGGCCAGGTGGTTGTTGTCCGGAATCACCTTTCCTGTGATCCCGGTGAAGGTGTAAACCCGCGGGGTCTTGTTGGCTCTGATGTCGCCGTTCATGCCGCGGAGGTAGAAGGCGGCCGTCTTCGAGACGACATCGGGGGCGGTGCCGGCGCGGGTGATGACCTGTCCGTAGCCGCGGAACTGGTTCCACGTCCGGTACTTCTCCTCGGTCAGCTCCTCGTCGTCGCGGTGCCAGGCGGCGGAGCCGACGTACTCGTAGCGGACCTCCTGGTCACGGGAGCCGCCGAAGGGATCCCTTTCAATGACGCGGGCGACGACGTACTTGTGGAACCAGTCCAGGCTCGGATCGTTCGGACTCCTCGGGTCCGGATTCCAGTACACGGGGAAGCAGCGCTTGGTATTGCTGTCCTCCGCCGAAGGCAAGCCGATACCGGGGGAGCAGTCCGTATCGGCGTACACGATGTCGGTGACCTTCCCCGTCTCGGAAATGATCTTCACGACGCGGTACCGGTTCATCGCCGGCCGGTTGTCAATGCTGGAGTCGACGCGGTTGTTCCGCAAGCCCTTCCAGAAGATGACCGGCGGAGTGGTCAACGCCGACGTACCGTCGTAGCCGGTGTGCCGGATCGTTGACAGCCACAAGGACGGGGCTGTTTGGTCCTTCGGGTCGGGGAACTGGTGGACGAGCGCGTAGGAGTCGACGTTGTCGTATCCGCCTGCACTGTCGAGGATCTGGGTGGTGATCTTGGTGAGCCGCTTGGTGGTCCAGAAGGTGGCCGAGTAGTTCTCGCAGGTACCGGTGGACCCGCACTTCTGGTCGAAGGGCACGTCCGGCCACTTCGTCTGATTGGCCGCGGTCAGCTTCGACGCTTCACAGTCGAAGACGTCCTTCTCGGGCAGGCAGCGCTCATCGACATCGAAGATGACCTGCGCGGTGGGCTTGACCGTGTCCGCGTCGGCGAGCTTCGAGCCGTAGGTGATCTTCTCCAGGTTGCCGCCGCGGACGTACTGAGTGAGCGTGCCCGTGGGGTTCGCCGCGGAGGCGCCCCGCTTGTAGCGGTTGGTCTCGGTGGAGTACCAGTAGGTGATGAGGCCGCCGCGGGGGTCGATGACGAAGTCGAGGTTCCAGCGCCAGGCCTGCTGGCACCAGGAGGCCGCGAATGTCGACTGGTGGCACTCCTCACCCGTGTTGTTTCCGTAGACGGGTGTGGTCCACGCGGAGTTGGTGGCCGGAGCAGTGGGGCTTTCCGGCTTGCGGCCGGCTCCGAAGTAGTACTGGGTGCCGTCGGTGGTGGTCACCTTCCAGTACTCGCCGTTGTTGTCACCGTTGACCGCGTCGGTCAGGTGCTCGACCTTCGAGGCGTCGTCGTTCTCCAGCCGCCATTCTTCGGTCTTGTCGTCCTTGACCAGGGTGGATGACTTGCCATTCAGGGAGAAGGTGGCGTTCTCGCCGGCCAGACACTGATCGCCGGATCCTTCCTGGCCGTCCTTCGCGCACGGCTTGAAACTGCGCTCCACGAAGCCGGGCGAGTAGTCCCAGCCCTCACCGATCCACGACGCCTGGTTGTTGGTCGCAGCCGTACGGCCGTCGACCGCCTGAGAGCTGTAGGACAGCGCGACGTTCGGCTTGGTACCGCCGAGGCCCTCGGGTACGGCGACCGGGTACGACCAGGAGAAACCACCCGTGTTGGCACCGCTGCTCCAGGAACCGGAGGGCGCCAGGCTGGTGGCCGCGAAGCTGCCGGACGGGCCGCTGGGGCTGCTCGACGCGGCGAAGACGGTGGCTCCGCCCGAGGAGTCCGAGTCGGCGCTCCGGCTCTGGGCATCAGGTGCCGCGAGGAGGACCTCGGCGCTGAGAAGGCCGGGTTGGTCGCCGTCCTTGGCGGTGGCCAGCGGAGTCTGGGTACGGCACTCCGGGCGCTCGGGCGTGCTCAGCGCGCACTCGGGGAGCGCGACGAGCTGGGCGCGGGAGAGCCAGTCTCCGCTGAACGAGCCCGCGATGTGCGAGACGTCCACGGACACCTTGACCGGCCCCCCCTTGGTCACGCCCTCGGCGGGGCGGACCGAGACCAGCATTCCCTGCAAGCCCGCCGCCTCGGCGGCGGCGCGGTCCGCAAGCTCCACAGCGGCCCTGCCGCTGCGCGGCCCTTCTGCCCCGGCGGCTGGGGCGACCCATACCGGTGCGTCACCGGCGCGGCTCGGATCGGGTGCGGGTGCGGCCGGGCCCTCGGAGGGTCCGGGAGTAGTGAAGAGCGAGCCGTTCTCTGGAGCGGGCGTGGTGGCGCCGAGGTCCACCTCGGCGCTGGTGGCCGACGGCCAGTACACGTCCTTCGGAGTCCAGTCCCCGGCCCCGCCTTCCGCCGGCACCTCTAACCCGGCTTGCGGGGCACCCTTCCCGGGTACCGATTCGGCCTCCTGCAGCGCGCCGGGCGACCAGGTAGGGGCCTCGGGCTTCCAGCCGGAAGCCTGCGCGGTGCCGGCACCCATGATCAGCGCGAATACAACAGCGGAGGCGACGATTATGCGGTCCTTTGCCGCAGATCTCCCTCTGGTTTGGCGTAGTTCTGGTGGTGCCTGCATGGCATTCCCCCACGGTAGCCAAATGATCAATTGGCGATGGATCCTACGCCTGTTTCTCACTAGCGAAATGCTGATCAATTCCGACATCCACCCCGCCCCTTACTGCCAATGTCTAAAAACGTGACCGAAATCGACCCACCTTGGTGCGCAATTTTCCGGTCATCACTAACGGGCGAGTGACTCATTCCCGGACGTTTAGCCGGAATGATTTGTTCCGAATCAGGATGGCCTTGGAAGGCTTATTCGGAGAGCTGTTAGCGTTCGCGGCCTGTTGACCATCGCAACTGCATGGGGAGTTTTGCCGTGGGGGGCACACAGAGAACCAAACGACCGGCCAAGCGGCCGGCCGCGCTGGCGGGGCTGATCGCACTAGCCCTGTCGATAACCGCCGTCGGCGCCGCACCAGGCGCCTCGGCAGTACCAGCGGTGGACACGCCGCCCGCGCAGAGCGAGCAGTCTCCGCCGGAGCGGCCGACGACCGAGCGGGAGCGCGCGGAGGACGCCGCGCTGGCGGAGGCGAAGCGCACGGGCCAGCCGGTGCCCGTGCCGGCGGCGACGACCGAGACCGACACGGTGACGGCCAATCCGGACGGCACCCTGGGCCTGACCCGCAGCGTCGCCCCTGTGCGCACCAAGCGCGACGGCACTTGGGCGGACCTTGACGCGACGCTGGTCCGGGCCGCTGACGGCACGCTCCGTCCGAAGGCCTCGGTGAGCGGTCTGACCCTGTCCGGCGGCGGCACCGCCCCGCTGGCCACACTCGATCAGGACGGCAAGCAGCTGGTCCTGGGCTGGCCGGACCCGCTCCCCGCACCGGTGCTGGACGGTTCCAGTGCTGTCTACCGCGAGGTCCTCCCGGGTGCGGACCTGAAGGTCACGGCCGATGAGGGCGGCGGGATCTCGCAGATCCTGGTCGTCAAGTCCGCCGAGGCGGCGAAGAATCCGAAGCTCACCACACTGACCACGGGCCTCAAGGGCGAGGGCGTCACCGTCTCCGCCGACGCCGCCGGGAACCTGAAGGCGGCCGATGCCTCGGGCCGTACGGTCTTCCAGGCGCCGACCCCGACCATGTGGGATTCCACCGCTCCCGTGGAGGTCCCGCTCGCCAAGACTTCCGGCACCCTCGCCTTCTCCCAGACGGTCACCGCGGACGATACGCCGTCCGGTACCGGGGACGAGGAGGCGGTCAAGACCGACTCCGACAGCGACGGACCGGGCGACTTCGCCAGGACCACCCGCCTGCAGGCCGACCTCGGCAAGGACTCGGTCGCCCTGACCCCGGACCAGTCCTTCCTCACCGACCCCGACACGGCCTACCCGGTGTACATCGACCCGGCGTGGGTCCCCACCAACCGCGGTACCCAGCACTGGGCCTGGGTCCAGGAGGCGTACTCGACCACCACGAGTTACGACGACTACGCGGACGACTACGACCCCGGTGTCGGCTACCAGCGCTGGCGCAGCAGGACGGGCCTGGAGCGCTACTACGTCCAGCTCGACACCAGCGACCTGAGCGACAAGGTCATCAAGAAGGCCTCCTTCATGGCGACGCAGTCCTACGCCGCCGACTACACCTGCTCTAACGCCTACAGCGTCGAACTGCACTCCACCGGCACGCTGCTCTCAAACATCACCTGGAACAACCAGCCGAGTGACCGCGGGGTCCTGCGCACCACCTCTCTCAACAGCGCAGGCGGCGCAGGATGCCCCAACTCCACCACCCGCGGTGAGTGGGACGTACGCGACCACCTGGACGCCAACCAGAGGGCCGGCAGCATCACGTACGCCCTCTTCGCCTCGAACGAGTCCAAGAGCAGCAGCAACAACGGCTTCAAGCGGTTCAACCGCGACAAGACCAAGCTGCCGTTCCTCTACATCGAGTACAACCGGCCCCCGTACAACCCGTGGGGGCTCGCCATGAACCCGGCCCCCCAGAACCCGAACGGCAACGGCTGCGGCTGGGTCGGCGCCACCACCTACGCCGGCTTCACCATCGGCGCCTGGATCGGCGACCCCGACAACGGCCAGACCACCGACGCCATCTTCCAGGTCACCGACACGGCCAGCGGCGCCGTCGCATACGGCAGCGGCTGGATCGGGGCCGGAAACGGAACCCACTGGGTATCCGCCCACCCCACCACCCTCACCGACGGCCGCACCTACTCGTGGCGCGTCGCGAGCGGCGACGGCGACACGATGTCCGCCAAATGGGTCAGCGGATGCACGTTCTCCCTGGATACCCGGCCGCCGTCCGTCCCGGTCGTCACCTCCGCCGAGTACCCGCCGTCCGGCACCCTCCCCGGCTCCAAGAAGTACATCGGCCAGCAGGGCAACTTCACTGTGGAGGCCACCGACTCCCTCAGCGGAGCCCTGTACTACGAATGGGCCTTCAACGCGGACATTCCGGTGGGCGGCGCCAACCGGGTGAATGCCACGGCCGACGGCACCGCCACCATCGCGGTGACGCCCACGACGTGGGGCACGAACATCTTGCGCGTGCAGGCCGTGGACCGTGCCGGAAACCGCTCGCAGCAGCAGACGTACGTCTTCTACGTACCGGACAACCCGAACGCCAAGACCACCCTCGGCGACATCACCGGCGACGAACGCGTCGACTTCATCGCCCCCGCCGACAACGGCGACCTCATCGTCTACCCCACAGCCGTCGACCCGTCGGCCGGCGGCCTGATCGCCTCCACCAAGGCCAACAGCCCCGGCGGCCTGGGCTGGGGCAACGGCACCCTGACCACACACCGCGGGGGCAACGGCATCACCCGGGACGACCTGTGGGCCTACCGGGACGGACAGCTCCGCCACTACCGGACCTCCTTGAACGAGGGTGGTCTGGAGGCCAACGGCGGTCTCTACTTCACCGAGGGCAATGCCGGCGATGTGACGCGGCCCAAGGCCACGGCCTGCATCGTCGCAGCGACCGGCAAGCCCTGCGGCGCCGAGTACCGCGGGGACTGGAGCCGGGTCAAGCAGATCGTCGCCGCCGGCGACGTGCTGACCAAGCCCGGCGAGCCCCTCAACGACCTGCTCACCGTCGAGAGCACCGGCACGGGGAACTCGCAGCTCATCCTGTTCCAGGGCGGGGGCGCGACAGGCAGTCTGGTCAACCCCGTCATCCTCAGCCCCTCCGGCTGGGACGACCTGACCCTCATCGCCCCCGGCGACGCCACGGGCGATGGCCTGGCCGACCTCTGGGTCCGGGACGATTCGACCGGCTCCATCTACCAGTACGCCAACGAAGCCGGAAACCCGGAAGCACTCGGAGACCACAGCAAGCGCACCAGGATCCGCACCGGCGTCACCGCCGCCGCCTTCCCGGTGATCGGCTCCTCCGGCGACACCAGCGCCGACGACATCCCCGACCTCTGGTCCCTCGACAGCCGGCACCGCCTGCGCACCTGGAACGGCAAGACGACCAGCGGCAAGGTCACCAGCTTCGACAGCTCCGAAGTCATGGGCGACGCCCGGATCTCCACCCATCACTGGAAGCTGAACGAAGAATCGGGAACGACCGCCGTCGACATGCGGCGACGCAGCAACGCAAAGCTCAGCGCCACCGGAGCCACTCGCATCGCCGGCACCGTCGCGGGCACGCTCACCCAGGTCGTCGACCTCGACGGCGTCAGCGGCACGGTCACCGCCACCGGCTCCCCGGTCGACACCACCGGCAGCTTCACCGTGTCGGCCTGGGCCAGGTCCGAGGCGAACGGCGTCGTCGTCAGCCAGGACGGGCTGCACTCCAGCGGCTTCGTCATCTGGCACGACCAGGACGGCACCTGGCGGTTCGGGATGTCCAAGAAGGACGACGACAGCTGGAGCTACGACCAGACCAGCGTCATGAACGACGCCGCCAAGGCCCGCACCAAGGAGTGGACCCAGCTCACCGCCACCTACGACGACGTCACCGGTCTGATCGCCCTCTACGTCAACGGCACCCTCGCCGGCACCGGCCACCACCCCAAGGCCAACGTCTGGAAGGCCACCGGCCCCCTCGTCCTCGGCCGCTACAAGTACCAGAGCAAGTCCTCCACGTACTGGAACGGACGGATCAGCAACGTGGCCGTCTACGACCACTCCACCGTCCCCTCCGCGCCCGGCACCACCCTCGTCTCAGAGGTCGACAGCACCAAGTGCGTGGACAACAACAACGCCAGTAGCACCGAAGGCAACCCCATCCAGATCTGGAACTGCGTCGCGGGCCCCATAGCCGCCCAGACGTTCGACATCCACGAGGACGGCGAACTGCGCGTGGCCGGCAAATGCCTGACGGCCGCGGCCAACGGAACCGCCGACCACACCCCCGTCCAGCTCAACACCTGCAACGGCGCCACCGGCCAGCAGTGGCTTCCCACCGCCGCCCACGGCCTCTACAACCCGAAGTCAGGCCGCTGCCTCGACATCCCGAACGCCCGCACCGACAACGGCACACAACTCCAGCTCTACCAGTGCAACCAGAGCAACGCGCAAAGCTGGCACGTCTCCGGCCTCGCCACACCCCTCGGAGCAACCGGCTAACCCCAGCTACTGACCGGTGAACCGCTGGCCCGTCTCCCTTGAGGAGGCGGGCCAGCGGCGCTGGTTGGGGAGGTTGGGGGTGGGTGTTCTGCGAGGGGGAGGGGGGAGACCCAGTGGGGGTGGAACGTCGGGGAGTGCGGACGGGTACCCCCCCCCCCCCCCCCCCCGGCCCGGATCAAGATCCGGGCCGGGGCCCTTCTACGGTGCCGATGTCACCCTCATCCCGCGCACCGCTGCGGCGGCGGGAGGTGGTTTTCACCGGGTTCCTGCTGGCTGAAGCACCGAGGTTCGTGATTCTCGGGCCGCCGACGCCATCACTTCTGCCAGGAGAAGAGCGAGTGCAAGCGGCGCGGCCGTGATGGGAAGGATCCTGGGTGCCGCCCGGAACTTCACCTGTGTTGCAACGATCCCTGGAATCCGCCGTGACGGGTCGGGGGTGTTCTTCATACCGGCACTTCTTTTCCCCGGCTTCCGTCCCGGGTGAACGCCATTTCCCCTTGCGGCACTTGATGTCCGGAAATCCGGACACGCCCTTCCGGACAGCATGCAGGGGCTCCAGACCCCGGCGTGTTTCCAGGATACGGCGCCGCCCGGAGGGTTGTGCGCCCTCGGGGCGGCGCCGTCGGTGCGTCCGGGTCACATGGCCGCGACCGCCTTCGAGGGACGGCCCCAGCCCTGACTCCGGTCGATCGAGGCCGGCAGCGCCGGCTCCCAGCCGGCGGCCGCCAGGCCGGCGTCGTCGGAGGCCTGAGCCCGCGAGGACGGACAGTTGCAGCGCGTGCTCAATGCCCTCCGCCCAGGCGTTCCGTACAGCCCGGCGGACCTCGATGCGGGCCTGCAGCTCGGCGGTGCCGCCCTCTTCCTCCGTCAGGCGAAGCTGAGCGAGGGCGTGGCCGCGGGCAGCAACGTTGTCCAGGAGCACGGCGGCCTTCTCCGCGTCTGGCTCTATCGGAGCCCTGGAAGCTTTCGGCTGCACACCGCGGCGCAGTTGCTCCATGCGCGTGGGCAGTGGTTCCCAGGAGGGCTGGCCCATCATCTCGACATTGGTCTCGACGACCGTACGGGTCCAGGTACGGGCCAGACCGCGGGGCATGAGCGGCGTTCCGGCTGGAACTGTCTGGACATTCTGGTGGTTGTCGTGCAGGGAGACCCAGAGCACGGTGGCGGTGCCTTCGACCCGGGGCAGCAGCCGCTTCCGCTCGGGCAGCCAGCGCTTGAGGGCTCCCTTGGACAGGCCGGACAGGGGCAGGAGCCCACAGAAGGCGTCCGACTCGCTCCAGCCCTGGGGGCGGCGCACCACGCGCAGCTCTTCCAGGGCTGGGGAGAGATCCTCGATCCGGCGGGAGCACATCTCGCCCGCCCGGATGCCGGTGTCGCAGACCACGGCGCCAATGGCGAGCATCCGTAGCTGGCTGGTGGTCGCGTCCGGGGAGTCGGCCAGCTCGGTCAGCTGTGCCCGCAGGAGCGCCCGGGGGCGCTTGGCTACGGGCTTCTTTCGCGGCGGGTCCGGCTGCGGCGGCAGTTGGGCGTAGTCCTCGGCCCCGCGCGCGGTCACGAGCAGCCGCAAGATCTCCAGGCGGATCTACTCGGAGTTGTCGGAGCTCTTGGAGGGGTCGGCGGCCTTGCGTACGCGCAGCTGGCCGGTGCGGGCCAGGTGTAGGTAGGCCTGGACCGGCTCGGCGGTGAACAGCTTCGTGAAGTGGGCGTTGCCGTCGAGCGGGTGGTCGGTGTGGGCCAGGGCGCGGGTGTACTCACCCACCACCCAGTTCACCTGCCGGGCACGCGAGGCGGAGATCGACGGCCAGGACACGACCTCGTCCCCGGCCGAGCGCAGCAGTGCCGGCCACAGCAACGTTCGGTCGATGGTGGTGTAACCGCTCATGCCGTTGCCTCGCCCCGGGCTGTGGTGACCCGAGGAAGCGCGCGGGACTGGTCATCAAGCAGGGCCACCAGGTCGGTTCGGGCCTGCTCCGCAGCGACGGCCCGCTTGCCCGTCGGTTTCGGCGCGTCACCACCATAAGGCGCCAGCGCGTACCGGACGATCTCCAGCCGCTGGACCAGCGCCACCGGACTGGCACCCGACGCGAGGAGCTCTCCGATCGCGTGCACATCGAGCCGCGCCGTCCCGCCGACGGCCTCCAGGTTCCACGCGCCGGACGTGTCGAACAGCCTCTCGCTGACCTCACAGACGCGGTGCTCGTGCTCCACACACCACGCCTCTGCGGCCCGGCCCCGAGCCTTCTCCAGCCGCTGGGAGGCGACGTCACGGCCCTGGTGGGGCTGGGCGCCGCGCTCCAAGCGCAGCGCCCGGGTCTCGGCAGACTGCCGAGTTCCCAGGCCCAGCGCATCAGCGATCTTCTGCCAGGATGCGCCCCGGGTCCGAGCTGCCCCGATGAGCCGCAGCTCCATGCTGTCCAGTCGCTGGCGCGCCTCGTCCACCTGCGAGAGCGCTGCGAGGACGTCTTCCGCTGGCACCTCGCCCGGCTCCTGGCTTTGGGCGGCGTAGCCGTTGAGGGCGACCAGTGCGGCGGTGATCGCCTTCTCCGGGGGAAGTCTGCCGCCGAAGCGGTCGTCCTCGCTGCTTCCGTAACGCTCCAACAGGAGCTTCTCGGCGGCCCACTTCATCTAGCCGTGCTTCACATAGTCCTTCGCCATGCCTGTCAGCTTTCCACTGACAACAAGCATTTGTCAGCGAACCGCTGACATTGGGCAGTTCGCGGCTAGCCGCAGGTACTCACGGGCCGAAGTCGGTTTCATGATTTTTTAGGGCTCGCTCTGGGTTTCAATTCGCTCGACCAGTCTCGTCTTTGAGCGAATCCGGACCGGCACCCTCCGGCGGGTAGCCGTACCAGGCTGCCCAGTTGAAGAAAACGGGGGCCTCTGACTCGGTACAGTGGTGACACCTCTTCACCGTTCAGACGGGTCGACGGGGTGCTTGGAAGCAGCACGCCCCCGAGCACTTCGCAGACCTTTCGGGGCGTGCACTGCGAAGAGGAGGCGGCCCATGGCCACCACCGTCCAGCCCGGCAGCCAGCCGGAGGAGCCGAATAACCCGGACATCCGGGAGGCCGGCAAGGTGTGGCGGGACCGTCGCCGCAGGCTCGGGGGGAAGTTCCTCGACGGCGTGGCACAGGGAATGGGGGAGACGGTCGGCAAGCTCGCCGCCGCCGCCATCGTGCTCCTGGTGCTCGCGCTGATCGCGTGGATGGCCACCCTGTAACGCAGAACGGCCCCCACTAGGGGGGCCGCGTGATCACCCTGCGGTGACCTGCATGTGAAACGGCGTTCGTTCGACCCCATTCGTTTCTGAGGCGTGGGGGAAGAGCGGACGCTTTTTCATGCCCGGGACCAGCCCGGACACACATCACCATGCCTATGACGATGTGTGTTACTGCGGTCCCAGGTTAGCGCAGGTTCTACGAGATCAGGTCGATCTCGTAGACCTCCACGACGAACGACATGTCGTTCGCCTCCCCGTTCAACATCAAGGACAAGGCAACCGGAGCATGGGGGGAAACCACGACGTACACCCCCGCGGTCACAGGTGAGCAACTAATGTTGCGCCCACCAGGCCGGAACCCGGCCGGGTCGGCTGGGGCCCGGGGAGGTCACGCGGACGGGGTGGGCGCCTCGGTCGAGGCCTTGCCCGTCCTCGGCCTACGGGACTTCACCAGTACCTCGGCCGCGACCTCTTCGCCCAGTGCGGAGACGACCGCGCGGTCGACGGCGGCCCGCAGCAGATCGCCCCTCGTGACGATGCGGGACCGGTCCATCACGTCACCCATGCGATGGCACCGGGCTCCCCGAACGCAGGAGCGGTCCCTTCGGGATGTCGATCAGGACGCTCTGGTACCGGTGCCCGTGCACGCAGGGACGGTCCCACGGCGCCCGGGTTCGCGATTGGTTCCTGACGGTGGCTCTGTGGACCTCGGGCCGTCTGGACGTGAGCCACAGAACGCCGGCCCCGACAGGGCGGAGACGACCGACGGGCTGCGGTGGCCACCCGCATCACCGACCAGGCCAGCCCACATGTCCTCCTTTCACCCTTGAACCCGTCGTCGGGCTCGCGGTAGCCCCGCTGATCTTGGAGCCGGGGGCCCACCCGCCCTGGCGTTCGATGACGGCGTCGGCGTTGTGGGCGCGGGCTGCGGACTCGGTGACCAGTCCGCAGCGGGGCTGTGGCTGGTGTGCCGGATGTCGAGCTCCGCCCGGGCGCCTATGCGGGTGAGGTCGTCGCCGACGGTCTCGGCGACGACCCCGCCCTACAGCACGGATATCGACGAGATGCCAGCCTGAACAGCGCCTTTCAGGGGACCGAAATCCTGAGCCGGCCGGTCAACGCCCGCACTACGATGCGCGGATGAGCGAGCTGGTGCCGTCCAGACGGCGCACCCTGTATCAGCGCGGGCCGCTGCGCCGCGCGCTGCTGGACACCTCCGTTTTGACCTCGGACGTCATCGCGGCCACCCGGCGGCGGGACCCATCGTCGATCGTGGCCGGGGCGCGGGCGGGGACGGTGCGATGCCTGATCCCGGTCCACGTTTGGGAGGAGGTGCCGCGGGTGCTGGGCGACCGACACCGCGAGGGCGGCCGGTTCGACCTGGGGCAGGCGCTGGCGCTGTGGCACTCCCAGTACCTGCCCGTCCTGTGGGTCGTGGACGCCGCTGGCCTACCGATGACCCCGGAAGCTGAGGTGCTTGCCGGGCGGGATGCCTCGGATGTGCCGATGCTGCTGCTGGCCGGGGTGATCGCCCCGGTGGTCACCATCGGGACCGACAAAGACCTGGTCGCCAGCGGGCTCGCTGATGCCGACTACGTCGCCTTGCGCGCGGCCTTGGGGAAGGTGGGGGTGACAGAGGGCCGGATGGCCGATCTGGAACGGCAGGCCGGTGTCCTGGCGAATGTGACCGGTCGCCTGGTCAAGGCCGTGGTGAATCAGGCGACCGAGCATCTCAGCGTTCGGCAGACGGTGGCAGCTGTGGCGTTGGCGGGCACGGTTGTCGGGGCGTTGGTCTGGCAGGACCGGAGGCACCCGCGTCCGCGCGTCCTCGTGCAGCGGCAGCGGACGTTGCACGTGGTGTTGAAGCATGCCTGGAAGGGCCTGGAGGCACTTGAGGTGAAGCACACCCAAGGTGAGGACCGGTGGCACCAGGCGGAGCGGGGCATGCCTGGGGACACGTTGCTGCACCGGGTCGCCCGGACGCTGGTCGGTTCCCCGGATCCCATGACCCGCACGGCGATAGTGGAGCGCCTGGGCGGGCACGTCCCTGGTGCGGGTCACGTCGAGCAGATGGCGGCCGTCCGGGGTGTATTGACCGCACACCCGATGTTCGCGGACGTCTCGGGGCGGGGGCACTGGCAGGTCGGCCGCCTCGGTGGCCCGTAGCCGGACAGGCGCCGACATGGGGGGAGCGGCCCCGACAGGCGGGCGCCAACGACACCCATGCCACGGCGTTCTGTGCGCGAACCTCGTCTGCGTCTTGGCCCTGTGCCGTGCGCACCGGACCGACACCGTCGACATGGTCCGCGCCCTGTCCGCGCTCGTCGCCTTCACCCGGTTCCACTGGAAGAAGTCACAACGTGACTGTGGTCGTCACTGCCGGATGGCGAACCCCATATGGGAGAGCGCGTCCAGGACGACCGTGACCGGGTCCCCGAGAGGTGTCAGGTCGAACCACTCCCCGCTCACCCGCCGCTCCGCGAAGTGGGTGTGCAGCTGGGTCTCGTAGTCACCCTCGACGTCCAGGTGCGGCAGAAGCCGGGCAGGCTGCCCCGTCTGGAGCTGTGCGACCCGGGACTTGAGCGTGCCGGTGGTCTTCCCGATCTTGGTGAGGGGAGAGCCCTCCATACCGACGAGATACGTCCGTACGCCCCTGCCCGGCTGCCGGGGCAGGGGCGCGGCGGGAGCCGGCGGGGCGGCTCCGCCTCCAGCTCTCCCTCCCAGTCCTCGATGTCCTCCGGGGCAACGTGACGCACGAGGGGCGTGCTGCGGCCTCGGGGCTGGTAGGCCCGCATGTTCCGGTGTCGCGTATTCGGGGTTGATGCCCACGACTCATGACGCTGGGTGAGCAGTCGGGCCGGTTGATTAAGGTCTGGCATGATCGCGCGGTGAGTGATGCGAGGGTGGTGGCCGCAGAGGCCGTTGAGGCGCATGTCCGGGCGTTCTTCGAGGGGCATTCTGTAGAGGTCGTTGTCCGTGACCTTGGGCCGGACCGGCGCGAGATCGTGTCCGACCTGCGGGTTCTCGTTGTGGGCCCTGGTCCGCGTAGCGACAGTTGGGCCTATGTGACCGCCGGATGCTGGGCCGCCATGGAGAAGGACGGTCACGGGCTTGAGTTCGTCTTGACGGCTCACGTCCGCGACCAGCGGTTCATCGACCTCATGGCCATGATCGCCTATTACCACTGCGGAGGGCACCAGCTCGATCTGGAGCACAGCATGCCGATCGGTGAACCATGGGTGCCTGGCTCGACCTGCGACCACCTGCTGATCAGCCTGCCCTATCTTCACGGACCCGATCTTGAGCATTGTCCGCTGCCTGGGGGACACGCTCGCATCCTCTGGACCCTGCCTGTGACGGCAGCCGAAATCGGGTTCCGCAGACGTCAGGGTCATGAGGCGTTGGAACAGCTCTTCGATGAGGCGGAGATCAATCCTATTGATCCTTTCCGGGCATCGGTGGTGTGAGGCGTTCGTCGAACCTTTCCCGGCGGTCACCGCTTGTGATCACCAGGGGCGTAACGGCTCCAGGTTCCACCGGCTTCGGTGGCCAGATGCATGGTGGTCTTGTCGTGGTAGCCGAACGCCTTCGCGATGACGGGGGCGGGGGCCTGGAGGACAAGCTGGCGGATAGAGGAGGCCCGGCCGCGCTGCGGTGGGATACCGATTTCACGAAGACGGTCCTGCAGGCTCGTCTGGTGCATGGGCTGACCGGCTTGGCGGCCGGGGAACAGCCAACCGGAACTCCGGCTGCTCGCGTAGGCGAGGTTCGGGTGTTCTGCGAGGTAGCAACGCATGAGGTCGGCAACGGGAGCCGGCAGCGGGGATGGTGGATCGCCGAGCCGAACCGTGACTGTGGTGCCGTCGTCGACGATGTCATCGGTGGTGAGGCGGACGATCCGGCTGACTGGTTGCGCGTAGAGCAGTACGAGTGCGGCGGCGACTCGGCTCCGCAGCGGCGGGCTGTCATCGTTCAGGACACGCCGGAGCAAGGTGAGACGCCGGTGCTGGTGCATCGGAGTCTGGTCCTGCTTGACGACGTGGGTAGGCAGGACGAGCCGTGGCATCGTGCCGGCTTCCATGCACCAGCGGAGAAAGACCTGTGCCGGGCGTCGGGTGGTGTACTTCTCCGTGTGCCAGGCGTCGAGATCGGCTTGCTGGCAGTGATCGAGAGGCGCCGATGAGCGTGTAGCCGGGCACGTCGGCGTACTGCCAGATCGCGGTGTCCCGGAAGAACTGGGGGAGGCCGGAGATCCGTTGGATGCGGGACATCACTCCGAGCGGCTTGCCGGTCCTCTCCGTCGGCGCCTCCGCGATGTGGCCGATCCAGCCGAGGCAGTGGTCCCGTGTGACGTCGGCGAAGGTGGTGATCTCAGGGTGGTTCGCGCTGAGCCAGTTGCCGCGGTCGAGGAGCCAGACAAGGAATGCGCCGGCCTGGGTGACCTGCTGGTTGCCCGGCCGCTCGGCAGGACGTTCAGCGACACCCGCGCCTCCGCGCCCGCAGACTGGAGGCGCTCGGCCATCTGCTTCCAGCCCGCGTCCAGGGCCCGCACCAGCTCCGCCAGGTGCTCGGTGACGGGCATGTCCAGGCTCAGGCCCGCCAGCACGTCCTCGCGCACCGCATCCCACTGGGCCCCGTCCAGGAGCCGGGCCCGCGGGTCGGACCAGCGGTGCGAGGGTGAGGCGAACACGTCCCGGCGCTGAAGGGCTCGGTGCAGTTGCTCCAGCACGCAGAGCACGTAGGCGTCCCGGTCCACCGCCCCCTGCGGCAGATCCGTGTTCGCGTAGACCGCCTTGCGCCACGCGGCCGGTATGAGCTTGTCGTCGACCTCGCGCGGCAGCAGCGGCTTGCCCTTCACCCGCCGCCGCGCCAAAGCGGGCAGCCGCTTCACCCCGGCCAGCACCCGCGCGCCGCCGGTCGCCGCCGCGAGCGCCTTCGACTCGCCCAGCAGCGCCAGGAACGGCCGCACCGTGTTGTAGCGGGTGGTCAGAGCCGCCCGTATCGCGACGTCGGCCGAGCCCTCGCCCTCGGGCACCAGCGAGACCACCAGCGCGGCCGCGCTCATCACCGCCGCCCGCGGCGCGACCTCCTCGACCGCCGCCCACAACGCGCCGGTGTCCACGTCGGTGCCGTGCGTCTCGACCAGCTCCAGCTCCTCGAACAGCACCTTCGCCGCCAGTGCGAGCGTCCGTGACGCCTTCTCCAGCTGCGGCAGCGTCGACGGACACTCCTTCTCCGTCTTCCGCTTAGCCGTACTGATCAGCCGGGTTGCCATCAGCACCTGGAACAGGTCCAGGGCCTCGTCGGTGGCCTTTGCCTCCAGGTGCCGCATCACCGCGGTCGGCATCGCCGTGCGCTTGGGCTCCTCGGCCCGCGTGCGCAGCGGGGCAGAGCCGGGCGGAGCCGGGTGGGGCCGGGCCGTGGATCAGCGTTCCTCGCGGAAGTCCACGTGCCGTCGTACGACCGGGTCGTACTTGCGCAGGGTCATCCGGTCGGGGTCGTTGCGCCGGTTCTTGCGGGTGACGTAGGTGAAGCCGGTCCCCGCGGTCGAGCGGAGCTTGATGATCGGGCGTACTTCGTTGCGTGCCATGTGGGTACTATATGGGAATGGTTTCCATTTCCAATACGGTGGCCGGTGGCCGTCGCGAGAGGCAGGCCACGCCATGTCCGCCCACTGCCAGCTGACCGGGGCCGAGCCCGGCTTCGGCAACAAGATCTCCCATTCGCACCGTCGCACCTCGCGGCGTTTCGACCCGAACATCCAGCACAAGCGCTACTGGCTGCCGAGCGAGGGGCGCCATGTCCGCCTCACCCTCAGCGCCAGGGCGATCAAGACCATCGACGCGATCGGGGTCGAGGCGGCCGTGGCGCGGATCCGCGCCCGGGGGGTGAAGGTCTGATGGCCAAGCAGGGGAAGATCGCCAAGAACGAGAAGCGCAAGGCCCTCGTCGCCCGGTACGCCATGCGACGCGCCGAGTTGAAGGAGGTGCTGCGCAAACCCTCCTCCGGAGAGTCCGAAAGGGCCGCCGCGCAGAGGGAGTTGCGACGCCAGCCGCGCGACGCCAGTGCCACGCGGGTGCGCAACCGGGATGCCGTGGACGGGCGGCCGCGCGGGCACCTGCGGAAGTTCGGGCTGTCCCGGGTGCGGATGCGGGAACAGGCCCACGCCGGGTTCCTGCCGGGAGTGACCAAGTCCTCCTGGTGACGGTGGAGTCGGGCCGCGCCCGCTTCACGGCGCGGCCGCCGACGGACCGGACCGGCCGGCACGGCATGCTGGGGCGGTGTCCTCTCCTTCCGCGCATCCTCACCAGCAGACCGACTCCGCCGACCTGATGGTCGTGTGCGGGGACGACGGGCTCGCCCACCGGCTGGCAGCGGAGCTCCGCGACGTGTACGAGGAGCGGGTGACGCTGGTCGTGCCCGCCGTCCGCGAGGTCCGGCCCGGGGCGGGGCCCGGACAGGGCCGGACCCGGACCCGGGTCGGGGCCGGGCGCGCACTGCTGGGGCGGTTCCCGGCCGCGCGGAACCGCACGGCCGCGGCGGGCCGGGCCGCCGCGGGGGAGGTGTCCGTACCGGAACTGCGGGTGCTGGAGGCCCCGCCCCCGACGAGGAGGCGCTGGCCGCCGCCGGGGTGGCCGGGGCGGCCGCGCTGGCGCTCGTGTACGAGGACGACGAGACGAACGTACGGGCCGCCCTGGTCGCCCGGCGGCTGAACCCCAGGCTGCGGCTCGTCATCCGCCTCTACAACCG
This sequence comes from Streptomyces sp. NPDC059957, assembly GCF_042730015.1. Classification (NCBI taxonomy): domain Bacteria; kingdom Bacillati; phylum Actinomycetota; class Actinomycetes; order Kitasatosporales; family Streptomycetaceae; genus Streptomyces; species Streptomyces sp. NPDC059957. Next base: position 24,468 of record NZ_JBHWMB010000048.1, read on the forward strand.
CAAACTCGGCCAGCACCTCGAGGAGTTGCTCGACCAGGCGGCGCTCGTCGCGGAACCAGGGCTCGACCGGCGGGGGCTCGACTCCGCCACGACCGTGCTCTCCGACGCCGATACGGCCGCCCCCGCCCTCGTCGCCTCCGCCGTCGCCGGCACCAGCAAGGTGATCCAGGCCGACGGGCTGCTCCTGCGCGCGGTGGAACGCACACCTCCCGGTCCCGGCGAGGTCGCCGACCCGGGCCTGTGCACCCTGGCCCTGCTCTCCGCCACCGCCGTGGACCCGGCCGGCGCCGACGGCTCGGAACTCGGCGGGGACCGGGGCCCGCAACTCCTCCCGGACGCCCGGTCCGTGGCGGCCGCGACCGGGCGGGGGATCGTCGCGCTGGAAGCGGTCTCGCACGCCACGGCCGGACCGGAAGGGCGGCGGCTGAACCAGGTCTCCCTGCCGGTGGGTTCACTGTTCTCCCGCAGGCTCCGCTGGTCGCTGGCCGGGATCACTGCCGCCGTCGGCGCCCTGGCCGTGGCCTCCTCCCTGGTCACGGGGGACACCCCGCTGCACGCCGTCTACCTGACCCTGCTCGATGTCTTCGCGATCAACGACCCCGCGCTCGACCAGCCCACCGAGCGGCAACTCCTGCAAATCCTGGCCGGCTTCGTCGGGCTGCTCCTGCTGCCCGTCCTGGTCGCGGCGGCGCTCGAAGCACTGGGCGCCTTCCGGACCGCCACGGCCCTGCGCAGGCCGCCGCGCGGACTCTCCGGCCACGTCGTGCTGCTCGGCCTCGGCAAGGTCGGCGCGCGGGTGCTCGCGCGGCTGCGGGAGCTGGGGATCCCCGTGGTGTGCGTGGAGTCCGACCCCACGGCCCGCGGGATCGCCCTCGCACGGCGCCTGCACGTACCCGTCGTGGTCGGCGACGTCACCGACGAAGGGGTCCTGGAGGCCGCCCGGATCCACCGCGCCGACGCCCTGCTGGCGGTGACCAGCTCGGACACCACCAACCTGGAGGCCGCGCTGTACGCCCGCTCGGTGAAACCCGACGTGCGGGTGGTGATGCGGCTGTACGACAACGAGTTCGCCACCGCCGTGTACCGCACCCTGCGCGAGGCCCACCCGACGGCCCTCACCCGCAGCCGCAGCGTCTCCCACCTGGCCGCGCCCGCGTTCGCCGGGGCGATGATGGGCCGCCAGGTGCTCGGTGCGATCCCGGTCGAGCGCAGGGTGCTGGTGTTCGCGGTGCTGGAGGTGGCGGGCCATCCCCAGCTGGAGGGCCGCACCATCGCGGACTCCTTCCGGCCCGGCGCCTGGCGGGTCGTGGCCCTGGACACCGCCGCCCCGGCGAACCGGCGGCCCGGACTCGCCACGGAGCCGGGATACGACACGGCCAGGCGGCCCGCCCTGGTGTGGGACCTGCGCCCCGGCCACGTCCTGCGGCCGCAGGACCGCGTGGTCGTGGCCGCCACCCGGCGCGGACTGGCGGAACTGCTCGGCCGCGGGCCGGCCCGTACGGCCGGGGCCGCGGACACGGGGGCGGGTCAGCCCGGCTGAGCCGCCGGCGGGACGTCGCCGGTGGGCAGGAGGACGTGGTGGGTGCCGTGGCCGGCGGCGTCCACGTGCACCACGTGCGCGCCCACGCGCACGGTCTGGGTGCCCGCGGCGGTCCAGCAGCCCGAGGGACCCCCGGAGTGCGGCAGCGGGGACCAGACCTCCAGGAAGGTGCTGCCGTCGAGGTTGGTGCCCGTTTCGATCAGGCCGTCGCCGTCGCCGTCGGGGCGCAGGGCTCCGACGTCATGGCCCGGCGCTCCGACATCGTGGTGGAAGGTGACAAGCGCGCCGTCGTACGAGGTGGTTCCGGCGAACCCGCGGCTGTCCGCGTAGAGGGCGTCGGTCTGGAGCCACACGACGTGCTCGGTCTCCCGGAGCGGGCCGCCGTTCCGGCTGATTCCGGCGCGGATCCAGGCACCGTGGGAGGGCGCGTCCATGGGCGGGGCCTCAGACCCGCTCGGTGTGGACGCCGGCGGACTTCACGCGTGGGGTGGGACAGATCTCCATGTCCCCACAGTATCGGCGGAGTGGCCGGAGTGGCCGGAGTGGCCGTCGCGCCGGACGGGCCAGGAAAGGGCTGCTCCGTCCCCTCCCGTCCCCTCCCGTCCCTCCCCGCCCCGGTTCGGGGACGCTCGAGTACAGCTGCGGCATGGGCATGAACGGCGGCCGGATCACCTTCGAGAGCCAGTTCAAGAGTCAGGAGGGCGGCCCGCACCGCCGTCGACACGGCGGCGCAGTACGCGCCGTGATCCGTGATCTACGATCTCGGTGCCCGGTGGGCCCGGGAATACCGGAGTTGAAGAAGAGGACCGACATGGACAACGGTTTCACGGGCGTCCCGCCCACCACCCTCGCCGACCTCCTCGGTCGCGAGCAGGTCATGGACATCGGCATCCGCCCGCTGTGGGACTCCCCGCGCGTCGCGGGACCCGCGTACACGGTGCGGTGCGAGCCCGGGGACAACCTGATGCTGCACGCGGCCATCTACCGCGCCGAGCCCGGCTCGGTCATCGTCGTGGAATCGGGCGACCTGGACTACGCCCTGGCCGGCGGCAACGTGTGCGCCGTCGCCCAGCGCCGCGGCATCGCCGCGTTCGTGCTCGACGGGCTGCTGCGCGACCTCGCGGAGGTCCGCGAAGCGGGCTTCCCCGTCTTCGCCCGCGGAGTCGTTCCCGTCCCCGGCGCGAAGAAGAAGCTCGGCTCGCTCGGCGGCCCGGTCCGGGTCGGCGGCGTGAGCGTGCACCCCGGCGACATCGTGGTCGCCGACGAGGAGGGCATCGTGGTCACCCCGGCCGCCCGGCAGGAGGAGATCCTGAGCGCCGCCCTGGACAAGCTGGCCAAGGAGGCCGGGGAGTCCCTGGACGCCTGGGAGGAGCAGCACCGCGCGCGCATCGAGAAGGCGCTGGGCGAACTCGGCTTCACCGGCTGATCGCACGCGCCGACCGCACGTGCGCCGGGTCCCCGTGTCAGGGAGCCGTCAGGGCTTCCGCATCCCGCGTCAGGGGTCCGTCAGGAGTCCGCCGCGAGAGGGCCCAACGGGCCGTCGCCCTCGTTCCCTTGAGGGGACGGAGCAGCAGCGGACGGGGAGGACGGCCAAGTGCGGGGACGAGTCGTGGTGGGGGTCCACGGATCCCTCGGGAGCCTGACGGCATTGCACGCGGCGCACGCCGAGGCCCGGGCGCGAGAGGCGGAACTGTGGGTCGTACTGGCCTGGCAGCCGCCGCTCGGCGGCCCGGGCGCCCGGCGCGGCGGGGGAGGGGCCCCGCTGCTGACCGCCTCGCGGGACGCGGCGGTCGAGCGGTTGCGGGAGGTCCTCGACACCGCCTTCGGGGGTTCCCCGGCGGGCGTGACCCTGGCCGGGCCGGCGGTGCGGGGCACCCCGGGCGCGGCCCTGGTGGGTACCGTCCGGGATCCCGGTGACCTGCTGGTGGTGGGTACGGGACCGCGCCGCCCCCTGCTGCGCGCGCTGCGGCCCTTGGTGTCCCGGTACTGCCTGGCGCACGCCCCCTGCCCGGTGCCGGCCGTGCCGCCCGGTCCCCTGCGGGCCGACCTGAACGCCGTACGCCGCCGCATCGTGTGGCGGTGGCCCCTGGACGCGGGAGAGCTGCTCCGGCGGGCGGCGTGACCCGGAGCGTGGCATGACCCGGCCCCGAGGGGGGGACGCGAACGGGGGGGGGGCCGGGGTTCTTGGGGGGGTCCCCGGGTGGGCCCTTTTTTCCCCCCG
>NZ_JBHWMB010000048.1:28238-66657 GCF_042730015.1 Streptomyces sp. NPDC059957
GCCACCCCCCCCTCCCCCGGGTCCGGGGTCCGGGGTGGGTCACATGGTGCGGCCGTGCTCAGCCTCGGTCGTCGCCGCCCTGACGGTCGCTGCCGCCCTGCGGGGCGGTCAGCAGGACCTCGCGCAGCCGGGCGACCAGGGCGGAGGCGCTCTCCGGCTCCTCCTCGGTCCCCTTGGCGCGGGAGTCGTCGGTCGACAGCTCCTCGAGGTTGTCGGAGAGGGCGTCGGCGTAGGCCTGTTCCTTCTCCACCATTCCGCCGGGCTGGCGCAGCCCGATGGTGACCTCGATGGCCTTGCCGATCAGCGCGGTCATCACGAACGAGTACAGGCCGAGGATCACCGTGGCGGTGAGCTGCTTGCCCAGCAGGTCCCAGGAGCCGCCGTAGAAGAGGCCCTTGTGGCCCGTCAGGGTCCCGGTCGCGCAGAGGCCGGCCATGACCATGCCGACGATGCCGCCCCAGCCGTGGATGCCCACCACGTCCAGGGTGTCGTCCACGCCCAGCCGGTACTTCCAGCTGATCGCGAACGCGCAGCTGAGCCCGGCGAGGAAGCCGATGATGGTGGCCCAAACCGGGCTCACCCCGCCGGCCAGCGGGGTCATGGCGACCAGGCCCGTGACGGCCCCCATGCACATGTCGAGCAGGCCGACCTGCCGGGTGCGCCACCAACTGGTCACCGCCCAGCCCGCCATCGCGGCGCCCGCCGCGAGCTGGCTGTTGAGGAAGGCCATCGCCGCGCCGCCCGGGGTCTCCAGGGAGGAGCCGGTGTTGAAGCCGAACCAGCCGAACCACATGAGCGAGAGCCCGATGACCACGAGCGGCAGGTTGTGCGGCCGGATGCCCTGGCGGTCGAAGTCCGCGCGCTTGCCCGCGACGATGGCGAGGGCGAGTCCGGCGGCCCCCGATCCGATCTCCACCACGGTGCCGCCGGAGAAGTCGACGGCGCCGAGCTGCTTGGCGACCCAGCCGGCCGGGTCGAACACCCAGTGGGCCATGGGGATGTAGACCAGCAGGGTCCACGCGATGACGAAGGCGATCCAGCCGCCCATCTTCGCGCGGCCCGCGATGGAGCCGGCGATCAGGGCCACGGTGACGACCGCGAAGGACAGGTGGAAGACCACGAAGGTGACCGTGGGCACGGACCCGGTCAGCGAGCGGGCGTCGATCCCGCGCAGGAAGGCCTGGTCGAGCGTGCCGATGACGCCGAGGCCGCCGGCATCGGGGCCGAAGGCGAGGGAGTAGCCGATCGCGAACCAGAGCACGGTGACGATCACCATGCAGAAGAAGATCATCTTCAGCATGGCGACGATCTGGCCGGTGCGGACCATACCGCCGTAGAAGAAGGCCACTCCGGGAGCCATCAGCAGCACCAAGGCCGTGGCCATCATCAGCCAGGACGCGTTGCCGGAGTCGGCGACGGCGGGTGCGGCGGAGACCTCCGATGCGGCGGCGGCAAACGTGTGCGCGGTCACTTGTCACGCTCTCGTCGGTCCAGCACGGATACGATTTCGGCGAGCAGCGCGGCGTCCTGCTGCTCCGCCCCGTCCTTGGCGGCGCCCACCGTGGCGGGCTCGCGGGCCGCGGTGGCGGCTCCGCCGATCCGGTCGCGGATCTCGTCCAGGGTCGCGTTGTCGTACGCGACCTCCTCCTCGCGGCCGGGTACGTTCTCGTACTCCTCGGAGGCGCGGAAGCCGACGGCCTTGTCGATCACCTTGGCGATGAGCCAGGTCATGGCGAAGGCGAAGCACCCGACGGCCAGGACGGCGACGGCCTGGCGCCAGAGCTGGTCGAGGCCGCCCCCGTAGAAGAGGCCCTTCTTGCCGCTCATCGCGGCCGTGGCGAAGAAGCCGATGGAGAGCACGCCGACGATCCCGCCCCAGCCGTGCACGCCGACCACGTCGAGGGTGTCGTCGACTCCGATCTTGAACTTCATGTTGATGGCGAAGCAGCAGACCACACCGGCGATGAAGCCGATGATCAGCGCGCCGAGCGGGGAGACTTCGCCGCAGGCCGGGGTGATGGCCACCATGCCGGCGACCGCGGCCGAGGCCACACCCAGCATCTCCACGTGGCCCAAGCGCCACTTCTCGATGATCGGCCAGCCGATCATCGCGCCGGCGGCGGCCAGTTGGGTGTTGAGGAAGGTGGTCGGTGCGCTGCCCTCGACCTGCAGGGCGGAGCCCGCGTTGAAGCCGAACCAGCCGAACCACAGCAGCGCCAGACCGATGATGACCAGGGGCAGGTTGTGCGGGCGGATCGTTTCGCGCTCGAAGTCCTTGCGCTTGCGCAGCACGATGGCCACCGCGAGCCCCGAGGCGCCCGAGCTGAGCTCGACCGGCAGGCCGCCGGCGTAGTCGAGCGCGCCCAGGGACTTGTTGATCCAGCCGTCGGGTGCGAACACCCAGTGCGCGGTGGGCACGTAGACCAGCATGGTCCAGGCGACGACGAAGACCAGCCACCCCTTCATGGTGGCGCGGCCCGCGATCGAGCCGCTGATCAGTGCCACCGTGATGATCGCGAAGGACATCTGGAAGCAGGCGAAGATCACGGTCGGGATGGAGCCGTGCAGGGAGTCCATCCCGATGCCCCGGAAGAAGGCGTGGTCGAGATTGCCGATCATGCCGCCGCCGGCGTCCTTGCCGAAGGCGAGGGAGTAACCGACCGCGACCCACAGGATGGTCACCAGCGACAGGCAGGCGAAGCTCATCTTGAGCATCACCAGCACGTGCTTGGTCTTGACCATGCCCCCGTAGAAGAAGGCGAGGCCGGGGGTCATCAGCAGCACCATGGCGGTGCTCGCCATCATCCAGGCGGTATTACCCGTATCGTAGCCACTGGGCATCTGGTGGAGCTCTCTCTGGTTGTGAACAGGCTTGCGGGAGTGGTGAGTTCAGGTCTTGCGCAGGTCGGGGGCGGGTACGCCGATCAGCCTGCGCCGCACCGCGTCCCAGACGGCCCCGAGCGCCAGGGTCACGGCCTCGGTGTGTTCGCCGAGCACCCGCACCCAGGCCCCGCAGTCCTGCGGCAGCACGCTGACCCCGTACGGGAGTCCGCGGTCGGCCAGGGCCCCGTGCATCAGGTCGGCGAGCTCGCGGGCGGGGGCGAGCGGGCTGACCGCGAAGAAGCAGGCCATCACGGAATGGCCGGCCAGTACGGCCGGCCCGTCGACGGAGCAGCCGCCGACGGAGCAGCCGCCGACGGAGCAGCCGCCGACGGTGTGGCCGTCGACGCGGTGGCCGCCGATCCCCGCGGCCCCGCCGGGTTCCAGCCGTACGGTGTCCAGTGCCACCAACTCACCGCCCGGTCGCCGCAGTTCGAAGTCGGAAGCGAAGACCTGGTAGGCGTTGCGCTCCCCGTGCGCGAGCCGGCCGGACAGGACGGTCTCGCTCACCAGCACGGTGGCCGTGGGGTCGGCGGTGACCACCGTGCGCTGGTAGAAGCGGGAGTCGACGTAGGGGATGACAGGGTCCGGCAGGTACTCGACGTACGCGTCCGTGCCGACGGTCAGGAAGGTCTGGGCGACGGCGTAGTCGTGCTCCATCCGGTAGACCTTGGTGGCCGCCTGGGTGGTCACGTGCCCCGAGGTACCGGGGCCGAAGGACAGGTCGGTGCGCAGCCGGTCGGCCTGGATGACCCCGCCGCCCGTGGACATCAGGAAGGTGATGGGCAGGTCGGGGCGGTGCGGGTCGAAGTAGAGCGGCCGCATGATCTGGAGCGGGGACTTCTGGTAGTGCCGCACCAGCTCGGTCCGGGCACCGACCTGCTCGAAGCCCAGCTCCAGCAGACCGACCTTGCCGGGGCGCCCGACACCGAGGGTGTCGGGCACCGAGGAGTGCCGCAGGACCTCCAGCGGGACGCGCGGCGGTTCGTAGTGCGCGGCCTCCAGACGTGCGGGCGGCAGGAGGGCGCGGGGCGGAGTCTGGGGCGGGTCCGCCACGACGCTCACGCCGGGACCCGGCGGAAGGAGTCGATGAAGTTGGCCACGTCCTCCATACCCTGCCCGGTGAGGCAGTTGGTCAGGACCACGGGCCGTCCCTCGCGCACGCGGTGCGCGTCGGACTCCATGACGTTGATGTCGCAGCGGACGTACTGGGCGATGTCGATCTTGTTGATCACGAGCATGTCGGACTCGGTGATGCCCGGACCGCGCTTGCGGGGCATCTTCTCGCCCTCCGCGGTGTCCAGGACGAAGAGGAAGAGGTCGACCAGGACCGGGCTGAAGGTCAGGGTGAGGTTGTCGCCGCCCGACTCGTAGAGCAGGGTGTCGACATCGGGGAACCGCTCCAGCATCTCGGCGCCCGCGGCCAGGTTCATCGTCGGGTCGTCGCGCACGGCGGTGTGCGGGCACGCGCCGGTCTCCACGCCCACGACCCGCTCGGGGTCGAGCACCCCGGCCAGGGTGCGGCGGACCTGGCGGGCGTCCTCCTGGGTGTAGATGTCGTTCGTGATCACGGCGGGCCGGTGCCCGCGCGCGATGAGCACCGGTACCAGGGCCTCGATCAGTGCCGTCTTGCCGGAGCCGACGGGGCCGCCGACGCCGACGCGCAGGACGTTGTCATCGGTCATCAAAATCACACACCTCAAGTAGAAGACGCTTGCTGAAAGGGAAAGCGGGGCAGTGGGCTGCACGGCCCATGCGGCCTACGTGGCGAACAGCCGTGCCTCGGCCCGCTCGTGACGGCCAGACATCACATCGGCCATCGGAACGCACCCGCCGAGATCGGCGAGTTCACGGCGCAGGGCCGCCCGCGCCACCTCCTCGATGACGGGTGCGATCCCGCGCAACACCACCTGGGCTTTGCGGTGGTCGGTGAGCCGCAGCCGCAGCGCGGCCCCGGTGAAGCTGGCCGAGTAGGCGAACAGATCGCTCACCACGGCCTGTTCGGCCGGGACGCCGGCGGCTGCGTACGCGACCCCGGCGGCCACGGCCTGCGAGCCGGGGGCCCGCTTGGCGGCCACCAGTTCCGCGTACCGCTCCAGCGGCTCCCCGCCGACGCACTCGCGGGCCATGTCCAGCAACTGGCGGCCGGTCCGGGTGGCGGCGCGGCGCAGCCCCTCGTTCAGTTTGGCCGCGTTCAGCCGCTGATCGGTCTCGGCCAGGGCCTCCCAGTCACCGGCCAACGCGGCCCGGTGGGCCAGGGCCAGCGCGGTGGCGTCGGAGGGCCCCACCGAATGCCGCAGCAGGTCGGCCAGCAGCCCCGGTACGCCCTCCGGGGTCACGGCCTTGGCCTGGGCGTATCCCTCCAGGCCGTGGGAGAGGGTGTAGAAGCCGCTGGGGAAGGCCGAGTCGGTGAGCTGGAGGCTGACCAGCAGGGCCTGTACCGGCGTCACCGTCGCGGGGCTGACCACGGGGGCGTTGGCGGCAGTGCTCATGCCAGGTAGAACAGGTGGTTCAGGGGCAGTTCGCGGGCCGGCTCGATGGTGGCCGGCACCCCGTCGAGGGTGACCTTGTAGGTTTCCGGGTCTACGGCGATGACCGGGAGGGCGTCGTTGCGGACCATGTGCTGCTTGCCGACGGTGCGGCAGTGCCTGACCGGCAGGACCTTGCTGTCCAGGCCCAGCTTCTGCGGTACGCCGAGGTCGATCGCGGCCTGCGACATGAAGGAGACCCGGGTGGCCTGCTTGGCCTTGCCGTACGCGCCGAACATCGGCCGGTAATAGACCGGCTGCGGGGTCGGGAGCGAGGCGTTCGGGTCGCCCATCAGTGCCCAGTTGATCAGCCCGCCCTTGATGACCATCTTCGGCTTGGCGGCGAAGGACCCGATCGGCCACAGCACGATGTCGGCGAGCTTGCCCGTCTCCAGGGAGCCGATGTGCTCGGCGGTGCCCGTGGCGATCGCCGGGTTGATGGTGATCTTGGCGAGGTAGCGCAGCGCGCGGAAGTTGTCGTTGCGCTCGGTGTCGCCGTCGAGCTTGCCGCGCTGCTCCTTGCAGTGGTGCGCGGTCTGGAAGGCGCGGGTCCAGGACTCGCCGATGCGGCCCATGGCCTGGGAGTCGGAGGAGAAGATGGAGATGACCCCCTCGTCGTGCAGCACGGTCTCGGCGGCGATCGTCTCCGCGCGCACGCGCGAGTCCGCGAAGGAGACGTCCTCCGGGATGTCGTGCGACAGGTGGTGACAGACCATCACCATGTCGAGGAGCTCGTCGACCGAGTTCACCGTGTACGGCAGCGTCGGGTTGGTGGAGGACGGCAGGACGTTGGGCTCGCCGGCCACCCGCATGATGTCGGGGGCGTGGCCGCCGCCCGCGCCCTCGGTGTGGAAGGTGTGGATGGTGCGCCCGTCGATGGCCGAGCGGGTGTCCTCGAAGAACCCGGACTCGTTCAGGGTGTCGGTGTGCACCGCGACCTGCACGTCGTAGGCGTCGGCCACGTCCAGGGCGCGGCTCAGCGCGGCCGGGGTCGTGCCCCAGTCCTCGTGCACCTTCAGGCCGCAGACGCCCGCCTCCACCTGCTCGATGAGGGCTTCCGGCAGCGAGCCGTTGCCCTTGCCCAGCAGGCCGACGTTGACCGGCAGGTCCTCGGACGCCTGGTACATGCGGCCGATGTTCCACGGACCCGGGGTGCACGTGGTGCCGTTGGTGCCGTCGGAGGGGCCGGTGCCGCCGCCGATGAGGGTGGTGATGCCGTTGGACAGGCCGTGCTCGGCCTGCTGCGGGGCGATGAAGTGGATGTGGCTGTCGATGCCGCCTGCGGTGGCGATCATGTGCTCGCCGGAGATGACCTCGGTGCCGGGCCCGATGACCAGCTTGGGGTGGACCCCGGACTGGGTGTGCGGGTTGCCGGACTTGCCGAGGCCCGCGATGAAACCGTCCTTGATGCCGAGGTCGCCCTTGACCACGCCCAGGATCGCGTCCATGACCACCACGTTGGTGATGACCAGGTCCAGGGCGCCCTGAAGGTTCGTGGCCTGCGGGTCCTGCCCCATGCCGTCGCGGATGCCCTTGCCGCCGCCGTAGACGGCCTCGTCGCCGTAGTGGCCCTCGTTGTGGTCCTTCTCGACCTCGATGACCAGATTGGTGTCCGCCAGGTGGAAACGGTCGCCGACGGTCGGTCCGAACAGGTCGGTGTACTGCTTGCGGCTCAGGACAGCCATCTCTACTTGTCGCCCTTCTTGGAGGTCTTGGCCTTCTTGGCGGCCGCGGTCTTGACGGGTGCCTTGGCGGCGGGCTTCGCCGCGGGCTTCGAGGCGCGCTTCGAAGCCGGCTTCGCGGCGGTCTCCACGGCCGGGGCGGCAGCCTGTGCGGCAGCGGCCTGCTGCGCCGACTCCGCCCGGGCTCCCAGGAATCCGAGCTCGACGGCCCGGTTCATGGCGCGGACGCGGGTGTCGGTGGAGCCGAGGCCGCCATTGGTCAGCGAGCTGAAACCGATCAGCCGGCCGTGGCCGCTGTACGCGGTGAGTTCGACCTCGCGGGTGTCGCCCGGCTCGAAGCGGACGCCGGTGCCGGCGGGGAGGTCGAGGTGCATGCCGTAGGCGGCGTTGCGGTCGAAGTCGAGGGCTCGGTTGACCTCGAAGAAGTGGTAGTGCGAGCCGACCTGGATGGCACGGTCGCCGGTGTTGGAGACGGTGACCTTGGCCTTGCGGCGGCCGGCGTTGATCTCCACGGTGCCTTCGCCGTAGAGGTATGAGACGCCACCTGACATGGTGGTACTTCCCTTCCTTCGGATCAGTGGGGGGAATGGCCGTGCGGGTGGCCGTGACCCTGGCCGTCCGCACGGCGGTGGCTCTCGCCGTGTGCGTGGGTGTGCGCGTGCGTGTGGTGGGCGTCCGAGTCCGCGTCCGCGTCCGTGTGACCGTCGTGACTGTGGTCGTGGTCGCCGCCCGGGCCGTGGGAGTGCGCGTACCCGTGCCCGTGCTCGGCGTCCAGTCCCTCGGCCACGCCGTCCCGCCCGTGGGCCAGCAGGTGCAGGGCCTCCTGCGTGCGGGCCCGCACGACCTGGGCGATCGCGGCCTCGGACAGCAGGGGGCCGGTGTCCAGGACCCCGGCCGGAAGCCCGGCGGGCGGGGCGAACGCGGCCCGGATCAGAGCGATGTGGCCGGCGCCGAGGCGGCGGCAGCGCTCCGCGCCCTCCGCCAGGTCCGGGTCACCGCCGTCGAAGGCGACCTCGACCCAGCGGTGGTGCCCGTACTGGCGCACCAGCCGGGCCACCCGGAACAGATCTGCGTCCTGGAAGGGGCCCGCGGCGGGTGCGGTGACCAGGACGGCGGAGGTGTCGGGCGCCTCGCGCACCGCCTTGAGGGCGTCGGTACGGAGCCACGCGGTCAGGTGGTCCACGGTGGCGAAGGGGGGCGCCAGCACGAGCCGCCCGGGCCCCTCCTCCCGGCTCAGCCAGCGCAGGGCGCGGGCGCAGTCGGCGATCAGTCCGGGGTCGCGCCCCAGCGTCATCGGGACCACGCACACCGGCTCGGGCGAGGTGGCGAGCGCCGCGCGCACGGCTTCGGCCAGCGGCCGGCCGGGGTGCACGGCACCTGCCGCGGAGCCGCCCTCGTGACCGCCGGCCAGGATGACGGAGGCCACCGGTTCCGGTGCCCTGCCGGGCCGTTCGGGCCGTTCGGGTGCGATGGCCGCCACCGCTCAGGCGCCGACGGGGTCGTGGCAGGAGACGAGCTTGGTGCCGTCCACGAAGGCGGCCTCGACCTGGAGCAGCGGAAGCATCTCCCGCACGCCCTTCATGACATCGGCGGCGGAGACGATCTGCTTGCCGAGCTCCATGCACTCGGCGACGGTCCTGCCGTCGCGGGCGCCTTCCAGGATGCCCTCGCTGATCAGGGCGCAGGCCTCGCTGTAGTTGAGCTTGACGCCCCGCTCCCGCCGCTTGCGGGCCAGGTCGGCCACGACGTAGATCCAGAGCTTGTCCATCTCACGGGGAGCGAGATTCATCGGTCACTCACTTTCGGCTCTCAAGGTGGTTCAAGTACTGCCGCTGCCAAGGCTGTTGCCGGTGGCGTTGCCGCGACTTCGGCTGGGGTGGTGTCAGGTCCGTTGCAGCCGGGGGATCTGGGGGACGGCGGCGACGAAGACGACCGTGGTCAGGACGAACGGCCAGGTGAAGGTGTGGCCGCCGAACGGGGCGAAGAAGGCGGTCATCGCGGCCGTGAGCCCGGTGGCCGCCGCGGCGCCCAGGACGGCGTACGCGAAGCTCCAGTTGGACCGGACGATGAAGACGCCGCACAAGGCCATCGCGACGAGCACGCTGCTGTAGCCCATGAGCCCCTGTGAGACGCCTTCGGCCGGCGAACCCATCGCCCAGGCGACGAAGAGGGCCGTGGCGCTGCCGACGCAGGCCATGACCCCGGCGACCCGGCTGGCCACGAAGATGCCGGCGAGGAAGATCAGGCCGACGTACCACTGCGGCATGAAGAAGATCTGGCCGACGTTGGCGAAGAAGGCGCGCCAGAGCTGTCCCCAGTCCAGCATGGTGGTTCCGCCGGCGGCCGCGGGCAGCGCCGCCAGATCGGGTCCGGTGTGCCACACCCGGGAGAAGCTCGGCGCCGAGATGGTCATGACGCTCGCGATGATGCAGAACGGCGCGGTGAACGTGGGGATGTTCCAGGTGCCGAGGATCGTCGCCAGCGCCGAGGTGACGACCACGACGGTGATGCTGCCGCCGATCGCGAGCAGCAGCGTGGACAGGTGGTCCCACCCGAGGAAGACGGCGAACCCGAGCGAGACGAGCGTGCCGTTGAAGCCGCGCAGTCCGGCCGAGACGATCTCGCGGTCGATGCCGAACGAGTAGGCGGTGGCCGTGCCGACGACCGCACCGAGGAGTCCGTAGAGGGCGTACTGCCAGCCCGCGGCGGCCAGCGCGGCGAGGAAGAAGATCCCCGTGATCGCGCTCGGCATGAAATCGACCTGGGCGACGCCGCGCAGGACTTCCTGGACGAAGCTCGCGGGTTGGGCCGGGGGAGCCTGGCGTGCGGGCTCCGTTGCCAAGGCCTGCATTTCATTCTCCCATGTGCAAAAAGAGAGGGCCCTGAAGGGCCCGTGAATCGGCGGTGCGTTGACGGTGACAGTACCGGTGGATCGGAGTAATTCCGCCTGGATATGGGCGTGTCGGGAGAAAGGAGGGGATGCGGCCTGGTTGTCATAAATGTGTTCGTCGTTCCCGTTCCCGTGGAGGGAAATAGGATCGGAATACTGGATATCGAATGGTGGGGGAAGGGCGTTCGCCGAGCCCGGAAGGGTCATTGCAGCCGCCCCGATGGCGCGCCGCGGCGGCCGGAACCGGCACGGTGGTGTCCCGTGGTGGGGTGCGAGTCATTGCGGGTGCCCGGTGGTGGGCCGAGCTGTCACCGGCCGCGGGCGCCGCCGTCATGGCGGCCGGGATCATCTCGGCGGGCCTGCACCTGATCGGCCGGGACGCGCTGTCGATCGCCGCACTGGCCGTCTCCGCCGCGCTGTGGCTCCTGCTCGCCGCCGACTTCGCCGCCCGCCTCCTGGGTGACCGGAGCCGGTTCCGCGCCGAGGCCGACACCCCGGCGGCCCTCACCGCCGTGGCCGCCACGACCGTGCTGGGCACCCGGATCTCCCTCCTCGGATGGCAGCCCGTGGCCCTCGGGCTACTGGCGCTGGCCGCCGTGCTCTGGCCGGGGCTGATGGTCGCCGTACTGCGCCACTGGGGCTACCGGATGCCCGGTGCGGCCTTCCTCGTCTGCGTGGCCACCCAGGGGCCGGCCGTGCTGGCGGCCACCCTGGCCGGCCCCACCGGCCACGACTGGCTGGGCCGGGCCGCGCTGGTCGCCTTCTGCCTCGGTCTGCTGCTCTACGCAGAGGCCCTCCTACGCTTCGACTTCCGCCAGGTCGTCTCCGGCGCGGGCGACCACTGGGTGGCCGGCGGGGCACTCTCCATCACCGCCCTCGCCGGATCCGGACTCACGGCGTCACCGCTGTGGACGGGGTGGGCGCACACGGGGCTGCGTACCGTCACCCTGGCGGCCCTCGGCCTCTCCCTGGCCTGGTACGCCGTGCTCCTCGCCGCCGAGGCGGTCCGGCCCCGCCCCCGCTACGACATCCGGCGCTGGTCGAGCGTCTTCCCGCTCGGCATGACGGCGACCGCCTGCCTCTCGGCGGCCGCCCCGACCGGGGTGGCGTGGCTGCGGCCCCTCGGGACGGTGCTGCTCTGGGTGGCGGTCGGGGCCTGGGTGTTCACCTTCGCGGCGTTTCTCGTGGAGCGCGGTCGGGAGTGCCCGCGGAAGTGAGAAGGCGTGCGAGAGCATTCGGTCGTGTTCCCGGCGAGGAAATGGAAAGGTGGGGGCCGGGGGAGAGGGTGAGGGCGGATCCGCATTACCGGAGCGCAACGGCGCCGGGGAAACTCGGCCGCCGAAGCGCCGGAGTCGAAAGACTGGGAAATGAAAGGCCGTAGGTGAAGGGTCGGAGTCGAATGGCTGCCTCCCTGTCGCCTCCCTGTCGCCTTCCTGTCGCCGTCACCGGGAATACCGCCGCGCGCGGCCGGAAAAGACATGCGGGCTTGGGCTGACGGCTGAACGCGTGCGCTGTGGACGGCGTTTGCCGAGTCGGCGTACCCGGCGGACGGTGCGCGCCGGAGGCTGGTCCGGCCCCTACGCCCGGCGACCGGTGCCGTCCCACCGGGGCGAGAGGGCTACGCAGCCCAGCAGGCCGACGGCCAAGGCCAGTGCCCACAGCGCACCATGACGAAGTGTCAGCACGCCGCCGCAGAGGGCTCCGAGGAGCAGGGCCACGACCGTCACCAGGCGGCGGAGCGGGCCGGGCCCCCAAGGATCGGCCGCCAGCCCGGTCAGGGCTCTGGTGACGACGGTGGTGGTCAGATCGGGGATGGCGAGCCGGTGCACGACGGCGTTCTGCAGGCCCATGCCGAGGGCGAGCAGGGCGATGACGCCCGGCGGCCCCGCGCCGAGCGCGGTCAGGGCGAGAGCCCCGCCCACCAGAACCGTCTGGACCGCCACCAGCGGTGCGAACATCCTGGCCGCCCCGGTGGTCCGGCGCAGCCGGCCGGCGGTCGCCGCCCCGGCCAGGAAGGCGCCGACGGCCAGCAGGGAGTCCGGGGCGGACAGGGAGCGGTCCCCGGCGATCGCGAAGCCCAGGAAGACCACGTTGCCCGTCATGTTGGCCACGAAGACGTGACCGAGGCCCAGGTAGCTCACCGCGTCGACCACACCGCTGACGAACGTGAGGACGATCAGCAGCGGCGGCAGCACCCCGTGGGGAGACTCGGCGCCGTCCGCCTCCGGTGGGAACAGCCGCGCGGCCAGGGGGCGCAGGACCCCGTGCCGCCGGGGTGGGAGGGAGGTCATGGGGTGCCTCTGGTCATCGCGCGGGCCGGTCCGCGACCGGCGGCTCGGCGCACCCGGGAAGGGGGAGCGGAAGGGGGCGTCGTCCCCGGAAATGCCAGCGATGCCGGGCGCACGCGAGGAGGAGCGACCCGCAGGCCCCGGGTGCGCGCGGTCGCCCCCGGTCGCCACGCCGGGCGGGGACGGGGCGGCGGCTGGTGCGGCGGGCACGGGGCGGGCCGCGGTTCGGCGGGGACGGGGGCGTGCCCGGTGAGCGGTCCGCCGATCGGCCGTCGAAGCGGGGCACCGGCAGGGGAGTTCCCTGCGGCCACCGCCCGGACGGCGTTCCTGTCGCGGCTCGACAGAGGGCCGCGGGTAGGGTCGCCGCATGGCCTACACGTTTCAGATCACCGTGGACTCCGCCACACCTCACGCCCTCGCCGACTGGTGGGCAGAAGCCCTCGGGTGGGAAGTCGAGGCCAGCGACGAGGAGTTCATCCGCGAGATGATCGCCGTCGGACGGGCGACCGAGGAGGACACCACCACCCACCGGGGCGGCCTCGTCTGGAAGGCGGGCCAGGGGATCCGCCACCCCGCGGGCCTCGAGCGGGCGCCCCGGATCCTCTTCCAGTTCATCGAGGAGCCCAAGACCGTCAAGAACCGCGTCCACCTCGACGTCCGCACCGGCGAGGACGACCCGCGGGCCCTGGTGGAGCGGCTCCTCGCCAAGGGAGCCCGGCACCTGCACGAAGGCAGCCAGGGCCCCTCCACCTGGACCACCCTCGCCGACCCCGAGGGCAACGAACTGTGCGTCTCCCACTGAGCCGGCCCACCCCGGTCACAGCACTAGGGCCTGTCGTCACACTCCCGTCGGCCGCGCGGCGCCTGGTGCGTGCTCTCGCCGCACCGGGCGAAAGCCCACGTACGTCCAGTACGCGGACTTCCGCCAGGCACGCCGAGAGCACGCACCAGACGCCGCGCGGCCGCGCTTCGGGCGACGACGGGAGTGTGACGACAGGCCCTAGGGTGGACCCGTGAACGTCATCCTCTTCGGTGCGACCGGCATGATCGGCCGGGGCGTGCTGCGCGAGTGCCTGCGCGACGAGTCCGTCGAAAGCGTGCTCGCCATCGGCCGCAGCCCCCTCGCCGTCACCCACCCCAAGCTGAGCGAGCTCGTCCGGGCCGATCCGACCGACCTGTCGGTGCCCGGCCTGGACCTGGCCTCGTACGACGCCTGCTTCTTCTGCCTCGGCATCTCCTCCTTCCGCATGAAGGAGGAGGAGTACCGGCGGATCACCCACGATCTGACGCTCGCCGCCGCCCGTCCCCTCGCCGCCGCCAACCCGCGGCTGACCTTCGCCTACGTCTCCGGCGAGGGCACCGACAGCACCGAGAGCGGCCGCTCCATGTGGGCCCGGGTCAAGGGCGAGACCGAGAACGACCTGCTGAAGCTCCCCTTCGAGGCGTACATGTTCCGGCCCGGGATCGTGCAGCCGGACCGCGGCATCCCCTCCAAGACCCCGCTCTACCGCGCCGGGTACGCCGTCACCGCACCGCTGTTCCCGGTCCTGCGGCGCTTCGCCCCCCACCTCGTGACCACGACCCGGGCGATCGGCCGCGCCATGATCGCCGTCACCGAGGCCGGGCCCGGCAACGCAGCCACGCAGCGGATCCTGCGGCCCCGGGACATCAACCGGGTGGGCGGCGCGGGCCCTAGCAGGTCCTAGGACCCGCGCTGACGAGCCGATATTCGGTTTCGGCCATGGCCTCCCGCACCCGAGAATGAGGTTTCTCGAACCGGGAGGAACCCCATGAGCCAGGACCGCCTGACTCTGCACGACCTGATGCCCGCGCAGGCGCTGACCGAGGCCATCGACGCCGGGTACGTGGCCCGCAAGGTCCACCCCCAGCTGCCGCTGTCCCTCTACAGCTACACCCGGACCGCCCAGTACGAGCAGGTCTGGAACCAGGTCACCACGATCTGCCGCGGACTCGTCGCCGACGACGTCACCGGCGAGATCGTCGCGCTGCCACTGCCGAAGTTCTTCAACGTCGGCGAGCACGAGTCGGGCCGGCCATACGCGCCGGCCCTGCCCGACGAGCCGTTCGAGGTGTACGACAAGGTCGACGGCAGTCTCGGGGTGCTCTTCCACTACGCGGGGAAGTGGCGGGCCGCGTCCAAGGGTTCCTTCACCAGCACCCAGGCCGTCTGGGCGCAGCGCCACCTCGACGGACGGGACACCTCCGCGCTGGTCCCCGGCACCACCTACCTCGCGGAGATCCTGTACCCGCAGAACCGCATCGTCGTGGACTACGGGGACCGCCGCGACCTGGTCCTGCTCGCCGCGTACGGAGCGGACGGCGCCGAGGTGCCGCTCGCCGAGGCCGCCGCGCACTGGGAGGGCATCGGTTCCGTCGTCACCGTGTGGCCCGCCATGCCGCTGGACGAGCTGCTCGCGCTGACCGGGTCCAGCACCCTGCCGGGCGGCGCCGCCGCGACCGGTACCGACGCGGAGGGCTTCGTCCTGCGCTTCGCCTCGGGCGTCCGCGCCAAGGCCAAGATCGCCGAGTACGTACGCCTCCACAAGGTGCTCACCGGCGTGACCGAGCGGGACATCTGGCGCGGCCACGGCATCCAGCGGTTCGCCGGCCTGCCCCTCAAGCAGCTTGCCCAGGGCCTCAACTGCTCGGTCGCCGACATCGAGGCCTCGGGTGGCAAGCCGCTCGACGAACTGCTGGAGCAGGTGCCCGACGAGTTCGACCACTGGGTGCGCTCGGTGATCGAACGTCTGGAGGCCGAGGCCGCGCTCCGCGAGCGCGCCGTCGACGAGGCGTACGCCTCGCTGGCCCACCTGGCCGGCGACCGGGGCGCGTTCGCGCGCGCCACCAAGACGATCCGCGACAGCGGGATCCGCGGTGCGCTGTTCCAGCGCCTCGACGGCAGGACGACCGAGATGGTCACCTGGCGGCAGGTGCGGCCCGAGGCGTCCGACCCCTTCACGCACGACGAGGAGAACTGAACCCGTGTCCGAAGTACTCGAAACCGAGACCCCCGAGACCCCGGCCGCGCGCCCCGCGCTGCCGGTGGTCCACGTCATGACGGGTCTGCCGGCCTCCGGGAAGACCACCGCCGCGCGCGCCCTCCAGGCGGAGTCCGGCGGCCGGATGCGCCGCGTCAACCTCGACGACCTGCGGGCCATGCTCGACGTGCCCGACCCGGAGCGCGCGCGTTCGTACAAGCACGAGCAGACCGTACTGGACATCCAGGACGCGGCCGTCAGCGCGGCCGTCGAGGGCGGATTCGACGTGGTCGTCGACAACACCCACCTGACCTCGTACATCCCCAAGCGGCTCAAGGCGGCCGTCGCGGGACGGGCCACCTTCGTCGTGCACGACTACACCGACGTGCCCGTGGAGGAGTGCCTGCGGCGAGACGCCGCGCGCGAGCGCCAGGTCGGCGAGGAGATCATCCGGATACTCGCGGACAAGCACGCGAAGGCCAAGAAGGGCGGCTGGCGGCTCACCGCGGACTGGCTCAACGACCAGCCGGACGTGTCCCCGTACGTCCCCGACCCGGCGCTGCCCACCGCGGTGATGTGCGACATCGACGGCACGCTCGCGATGACCGGCGCCCGCAACCCGTACGACTTCTCGCGCTGCGGTCTGGACACGCTGAACGCGCCGGTGCGCGACGCGCTGGACTCCTTCCGGCGGGCCGACGGCGACACCGTCGTGCTGCTGTCCGGGCGGGGCGAGGAGCACCGGGAGCCGACCGAGGCCTGGCTGCGGGAGCACGAAGTCCCGTACGACGAGCTGTGGATGCGGGCTGCGGGCGATACGCGCCGCGACGACATCGTCAAGGCGGAGCTGTTCAACGCGCACGTGCGCGACCGGTACGCGGTCCGGGTCTCCCTGGACGACCGCGACCGCGTGGTGGCCATCTGGCGCCGCATGGGACTGGCGACCTGGCAGGTCAACTACGGGGACTTCTAGTACGGCGGCTTCCCGTACGGCGCCTGCCGGCCGGCTCGTCATACTGGGTCGGTGGACGAGCCGAACGTACTGATCGTGGACGGTGCCAACGTCGTCGGGTCCGTGCCGGACGGCTGGTGGCGGGACCGGCGCGGCGCCGCCGAGCGGCTGCGCGACCGGCTGGCGCTGCGCGATGAGGGCGAGGAGATCGTCCTCGTCCTCGAAGGCGCGGCCCGGGGCGTCGCATCGGTGCCCGGCGTACGGGTGGACGAGGCGCCGGGCAGCGGCGACGACCGGATCGTGGAGCTCGCGGCCGCCTGCGCGGAGCGCGGCGGGTGCGTCGTGGTCACGGCGGACCGGGAACTGCGGACACGGGTACGGGCGTACGGTGCGCGGTGCGTGGGACCGCGCACCGTACGCCCGGCCTGATCGGCAGGACACCCCTAGGGGGTGCGCCGCGGGGCGGTGCCTAGGAGCGGCAGTAGCGGACCTTGCCCAGGTTCTTGACGTAGCGGGCGGAGACCCAGCGGTCGTCGCGGTCCTTGGCGGCCTTCGCCGACTTCGGGGTCATGGCGTTCTTGCGGTCCTCGTCCATGGAGTCCTGCTCGTCGCGCTCGTCGCGCTCGTCCCGCTCGTCCCGCTCCTCCAGCAGGTACCAGAGGTTGTTCCCGTCGACCCGCTCGCCGCGCGTCTTGCACTCGATGGAGAGCTTCTCGTGCGGGTGCACCCGGCCCACCTTGTGGGAGTGGGTGGTCGGCCTGCTGCGGACGGTCAGCGCGCCGCGCGAGATGACGACGCCGCGGGCGTGGCGGCGGTTGCCGTACTCGTCGTCCCGGCCGTAGTCGTCCTCGTCCTCGACGGGGGCCGTCAGGACCGGGCCGCGGGGCGCCGAGTGGTCGGCCGCGACGGCCGTGCCCGCCCCGACCAGGCCGAGCACCAGGCTTCCGGCGGTGAGGGCGAGGATGGTCCTGGTGGGCTTCAGCATGAGCCGGCTCCTCCGAGAAGACGTCCGCCCGGCCGCAGCGCGCGGCACGGGGTGGCAACCAGGCGGTTGCCACCGATGACTATGGCGACGCGGGGCCGGGAGGTCCGGCTGACGCACCGCGACTTAGCCCGATATGCCCAATACGCGGGGCCGGCCGGGGCTCCGTCCGGCTGCCCAGGAGCCCCGGCTCCCTCCTCCGGATGCGAGTACCGTGCGGCGCCGCCAGAGTGGATGCCATGGGTATCGAGGATTACGGCGGCGGCCCCGGCGCGCAGCAGACCGGTGTCATGGTGGTGACGACGAACGACGTCCCCGGCTACCGGGTCGAGCAGGTCATCGGAGAGGTCTTCGGCCTCACCGTGCGCTCCCGCCATCTGGGCAGCCAGATCGGCGCGGGCCTGAAATCGATGATCGGCGGCGAGCTGAAGGGCCTCACCAAGACCCTGGTGGAGACCCGCAACCAGGCCATGGAACGGCTCATCGAACAGGCGAAGGCGCGCGGTGCGAACGCCGTGCTGATGATGCGCTTCGACGTGACCGACGCGGCCGACGTCGGCACCGAGGTGTGCGCGTACGGGACGGCCGTCATCCTGGTGCCGGCGAGCACCTAGTGCTGTGACCGGGAAGGTTCACCGGGTCGCGACGCCCGGCACGGCACCTCGCCGCGTTGTCGGACCACGGAAGTACGTCCGGTACGAGCCGTGGCCCTCCGCCTTGCGATGCCCCGCACCGGACGCCGCGACCCGGCAAACCTTCCCGGCCACAGCACTAGGCCGCCCTCTTCCCCACCCGTAACCACGCGGCGAACTCCTCGACGCCGTCGGTGAGCGCCTCGAAACGGAAGGAATGGAAGAGGTCGAAGGCGTGGTGCCCGCCTGGGAGTTCGACGTACACGACCGGCCAGGTGGAGACGGAGCGCAGGGCCGTGACGAGGGCCTTGGGGTTCTCGGTCTCCACCAGCTCGTCCAGGTCGCCGTGCGCGATGAGGAACGGCGGCGCGTCCGCCCGGGCGAGGTTCACCGGCGAGGGCTCCTGGCGGGCGCCCTGTTGTGGATCCGGCGCGGCGAGTCCGCGGCCTCGTACCCGACGCCTCTGGGGGCGGAGGGCGGCGTCGAGCGGGTGTAGGGGGGCGTCCGTCGGGCGGGGCGGGGCCCGGCGCGTCCGTCGGACCGGGCCGGGTGCGTGCCTCGGACCTGGCTGTGTGCGTCCCTCGGACCGGGCTGCGTGCGTGCCTCGGACCGGGCCCGTGCATCCGTCGGACCGGACCGGGTCCGGCCGCGAGGCGTGCACCCACCCGACCCACCCGTCGCATAAGTCCAGGACGGTGTTCGGCTTTGTCCATGGGCCTGCCGGGCCGGGGTCCGCAGGCTGTCAGGTCAGTGAGCGGACCGCCGGCCTCCACGGTGTGCGGTCTTCCGCCCAGGAAGCGCCGACTCCCGGAGGTCCGATGCGAACCCCCCTCTGGCCGGCCGCAGCCGCGGTGGCCGGTCTCGTGGCCACCTTGGTCGTGGCTCTGCCCGCCACCCCCGCCGTGGCGGCCGCCCCCGTGACGATCACCTCGCCCGAGCTGTCCGTGAGCGTGGACAGCGCCTTCCCCCGCGTCATCAGCTACACCCGCACCGCCACCGGGGACGTGCTGAACGGCAACGAGGACACCATCGGCGCGATCGTCGTCAACGGAACCACCTACACCCCCACCGTCACCGCGACCCCCTCCACCTCCGGCGTGGACTACGCGCTGGCCTTCTCCGGAGTGACCATCAGGTCCCGGCTCTCCGTCACCGGTTCGGTGGTGGAGTTCAAGGTCACCGCGATCGAGGACACGGCCGCCCTGCGCGTACGCAGCTTCGCGATCCCGGGCCACAACCTCGTCAGCGTCCGCAGCAGTCAGAGCGGCGCCGCGCTCTCCACCGCGAAGATGCACACCGCCACCACCGGCACCGGGGACACCTTCACCCCGATCACCGCGAACACCCCGGTGGACGCCTCCGCCACGACGGTGATGTACGGCCTGGCCAACACCGGCAAGCTGGCCGCGGCCATCGACTCCAACTCGTACTACGACGCCCCCTCGGGCGCCACCGCCAACGAGAACGGCCGGATCAGCAAGCAGGTCACCGACAAGGGCACCTACCGCAGGGCCGGCCTGTGGAGCGGATCCTGGCTCTACCGGTCCACGGGAGCCGCCGACACCGACACCGAGCCCCTGCCCTACGTCCGCGTCGCGATCACGGCCGACCGCAACGCCGACTCCACCGTGGACTGGCAGGACGCGGCGGTCGCGTACCGGGACATCTGGACCGCGCCCACGGGCTGGCAGCAGACCGCGGACCGGGTCGTGCAGCGCATCCCCTTCAACTTCGCCTCCGCCGCCACCCACCCCTTCGCCGAGACCCTCGACGAGACCAAGCGGGTCAACCTCGCCACCGACGGCCTCGGCCAGTTCGTCCTGCTCAAGGGGTACGCCTCCGAGGGCCACGACTCGGCCCACATGGACTACAAGAACATCGGCTCCAAGCTCGGCGGCGCCACCGACCTGAACACCCTCACCACCGTCGGCCACAGCTACAACGCCGACTTCGGCGTCCACATCAACGCCACCGAGGAGTACCCGGTCTCGGCCACCTTCGATCCGGCGCACCAGACCGGCGGTCTCGGCTGGGACTGGCTCGACCAGTCGTACTACGTGGACACCCGCAAGGACGGCCAGTCAGGCGGGCGCCTCAAGCGCCTCCAGGACCTCAAGGCGGCCGCCCCCGGCCTGGACTTCCTCTACGTGGACGTCTGGTACGGCGACGGCTACCTCTCGCGCAAGCTCGAACGCGAGATCGGCGGCCTCGGCTACCAGCTCGCCACCGAGTTCCCCGCCTCCCTGACCGGACAGTCCCTCTGGCACCACTGGGCCACCGACGTCAACTACGGCGGCACCGACCTCAAGGGCATCAACTCGAACATCGCCCGCTTCATCGCCAACCACACCAAGGACGACTGGATCGCCGCCAACCCGCTGCTCGGCGGCGCGGAGATCACCGCCTACGAGGGCTGGCAGGGCAAGCGGGACTTCACCTCCTTCCTCACCACCACCTTCGCGACGAACCTGCCGACCAAGTACCTCCAGGAATCCCCGATCGTGAAGTGGATCGCGGGCTCGGTCACCCTCGCCAACGGCACCACCGTCACCACCTCCGGGAACACCCGCAAGATCACCACGGCTGGCCGGACCGTCCTCGACGGCTCCGCCTACCTGCTCCCGCGCGACGGCAAGCTCTACCACTGGAACGACAAGGCCGCCTCCACCACCTGGACTCTGCCGGCCGGCTGGTCCTCGCCCAAGCTGTACAAACTGACCGACACCGGACGCCAGTTGGTCGGTGACCTGGCCGTCACCGGCGGGCAGGTCACCATCAACGCCGCCGCCAGGACCGCCTACGTCGTCACCAACGGCGCCGCCCCCGCCCAGGCCGACCCGAAGTGGGGCGAGGGCGCCCCCGTCAAGGACCCCTCCTTCTTCTCCGGCAACCTGAACGCCTGGTCCGTCACCGGAAGCGGCGCCGCCGTCACCCGCAACGCCCAGGGGCAGAACGAGCTCACGATGGCCGCGAGCACCGCGCCCGCCGTCTCCCAGCAGCTCACCGGGCTCACCCCCGGCACCTACGCCGCCTCCGTCTGGGTCTCCACCCCGGCCGGCCGCGCCGCCACCCTCACCGTGACCCCCGCCGGAGGCACGGCCGCCTCCGTCTACGCCGACTCCTCGCCGCTGACCAACAACCTCGGCGGCAGCGAGAAGAACGGCACCAGGATGCAGCGCATGAAGGTGCTGTTCGACGTCCCCGCGGGGCAGTCCGCGGCCACCCTCAAACTGTCGGCGGCCTCCGGCTCCGGAACCGTCTACCTGGACGACGTACGGGTCGTCCGCTCCGCCCGCACCCCGCTGAACGGCCACTGGTTCACCGAGGACTTCGAGAACGTCGACGCGGGCTGGGGCCCCTTCGCCTTCGGCGGCGCCGGCGGCGCGGCCACCGACCCGCGCACCCACATCGCCCAGCGCAACGCCCCGTACACCCAGGCCGGCTGGAGCGGAAAACTGGTCGACGACGTGATCAGCGGGCAGAACTCGCTGAAGTCCCACGAGGAGCGGCAGGGCCTGGTCTACCGCACCCTCCCGCAGACCCTCCGGCTGACACCCGGCCGCTCGTACAAGGTCACCTTCAGCTACGAGAACGGCTTCAGCGGGGACTACCAGTTCATCACCGGCTCCGGGAGCACCGAGACGGCCACCGCGCTGAACCAGGCCCGTACGGCCACCACCTTCACCAAGACCTTCACCGCGGGCACCGACGCCTGGATCGGCGTACGGAAGGTGACCGGCGAAGGCTCCCACAACGAGGCCGACTTCATCCTCGACGACCTCGCCGTCGACGACCTGGGCACCGGGAGCGGCGGAGAACTCCTCGTTCCGCAAACCCAGATGAGCGTCAAGGCCGTCGACAGCCAGGAGACGGCCGGCGAGAACGGCTCCGCGGCCAACGTGCTCGACGGGGACAGCGCCACCATCTGGCACACCCAGTGGTACCAGGCCACCGCGCCGATGCCGCACGAGATCACCCTCGACCTCGGCGCCTCCTACAACGTCTCCGCCCTGCACTACCTGCCCCGCCAGACTCAGAGCAACGGGCGCATCGCCGACTACCAGGTCCTCACCTCCACGGACGGAGTCACCTGGGGGACCGCGGCAGCCTCCGGCACCTTCGCGAACACCACCGCGCAGCAGGACGTCGCCTTCACGGCGCGCACCGCGCGCTACGTCAAGCTCAAGGCCACGAGGGAGGTTTCGGGCAATCCGTGGACGGCGGTCGCGGAACTCAACATCGGCTACCTGCCGTGACGGGGGCGGGTGCGGGTGCGGGTGCGGATGCGGGTGTGGGCGGGGACGGGGGCGGCTCCTGGGGCGACGGGAGCCACCGCACCGACTGCTGCTGTACGGATTGCTGTTGGCGGAACCGGACGGGCGCCACGCCCACCCGGCGGCTGAACAGCCTGCTGAAGTAGGCGGCGTCCTCGTAACCGACCCGCCGGGCGACCCCGGCGACCGGCAGGTCGGTGCGGGCCAGCAGCTCCTTCGCCCGGCTCAGGCGGATACCGAGGAGGTACTCCTTGACCCCCTCCCCGGTACTGCCCCGTACCGCCCCGCGCAGTTCGGGGAGGGACATCCCGAGCCGGGCGGCGTGTTCGGCCACCGAGATCGGCAGCAGCGCGTCCCGGGCCAGGGTGTCCATCACGGTGTCCCCGTGCCGCGACACCTCGGCCCGGGCGTAGCGCAGCGCGACGAGCAGCCCGTGCACGGCCGCGGCGGCCTCCACCTCCAGCAGCGGGCCGCCGAGCCGGGCCGCCCGTACGATCCCGTCGACCACGTGCCGCACCCCGGCCGTGCCGCTGAGCGGTACCAGCGGGCGGTCGGGGGTGACGTAGCCCAGGTCGGTGTACGCCTCCACGCTGTGGCCGGCGAAATCCACGAAGCACTCCTCCCAGCCGGTCTGCGGATCCGGGCCGTAGTGGTGCTCCACCCCGGGCACGAGCCACAGCAGCGCCGGGGCCGTCACCGGCTGCGGGGCTCGCCCGCCGTGGCTGAACCAGCCCCGGCCGGCGCAGACCACCACCGCGACGTGGTGGTCGAGGGCGCGCGGGCCGACCACCGGCAGCACGCCCTCCTGTACGCCCACACCCAGGCACACCAGCCCGAGCCGGCGATGGTTGGCGGTCGGAGAGAAGTACCGCATCCAGCTGCTGTACGGAGGCGTTGCCATCTGCGGATTGTGATCCACAAGGCGGGGAGCGCTCAAGGGGCCGCGGACTCCTGGGCGTTACGAGGCTTTCGCGCATCGGGGGTGACCGGCGAGGCGGGGGCGGCAGGCGCGACGGCGGTGGCAGGCGAGCCCGCCGGGACCGGGATCACCGGCCTGGGCAGCGTGACCGACGGCCCGCCCGGGGCCCGCTCCGGCCGGAGTCCGAGAGCCAGCCCGGCGACCACCACGGCCAGGCCCAGCCACACCGCCGGCCCCGGCACCCCGCCGCCGGTCACGGCTCCCGCGCCCGCCGCCGCGAGCGGCGCCACCCCGGCCAGCAGACCGGCCCGGCCGGCGCCCACCGCGGCCACCGTGCGGTACCAGAGGAGGAAGGCCACCGCCGTCACCAGGACGGCGAGGTATCCGACGGCCGCCCATTGGCGCGGGCTCACCGACACGAGCTCGGAGGGCCCCTCGACGCACACCGTGAGCACCGCCAGCATCACCGCGCCCAGCCACACCGCGTGCAGCGAGACACCCCACGGGCCGTGGCGCCGCAGCACCGGTACCGCGAGCAGCGTGAAGGCGGCCTCGCAGCCCAGCGCGAGTGCGGCCCAGCCCACTCCGGCCGCGTCGGTCCGGCCGGTTCCCTCCACCAGGACCGCACCGGCGACCACCACCAGCGCGGCCAGCAGCACCCGGAGGCTAGGCCTGCGGCCCTCCAGCAGCGGCCCGATCATCCCGAGCAGGATCGGTGCCGAGGCGACGGCGACGGCGATGACGGCGGGCTCCGCGTGCGCGACGCCCCGTACGACGGCCACGTTGAACAGCACCAGGCCGGTCGCGGCGACCCCGGCCAGCCACAGCCACTCCCGGCCGCGCGGAGCCCTGATCGGCACCCGGGCGAGGCGGGCCAGGCCGTACAGGAGCAGCGCGGCCACCGCGTAACGGGCGGCCTGCACGCCGAAGAGCGGGGCGTCGACGAGGGAGTGGGAGACGGTGACGCTGCTGCCGACGAGGGCCATGCCGACGATGCCGGGGGCGAGATCGCGCAACTGCCGGGGCGAAGTGGGTGAAGTAGGTGAAGGGGGCGAAGTGCTCATACGTCGAGCCTGGCGCCACAATGGACCCGTGGACAGGTCCAAAGAGAGCACCATCCAGGGGTCCGAAGTGGTGGGAGCCCGAGCAGTGGGGTCCGGAGCACAGGCACCCGGAGCACAGGCACCCGGAGCACAGGCCTCCGGAGCACAGGCCTCCGAAGCGCCGGCCTCCGGAGCACCGGCCTCCGAAGCGGCCGGGTCGGACTTCCTCCAGCTCGACATCGGCCGGGCCCCGGCGGGCGGCCGCACAGACTGGCTCGCCGACCGGCTGCGCGCCGCCATCGCCGACGGCACGCTCGCCGTCGGCAGCCGGCTCCCCGCCAGCCGGGTCCTCGCCGCCGAACTGCGGGTCTCCCGGGGACTGGTCACCGAGGCGTACCAGCGGCTGGCGGAGACCGGCCAGGTGGCCGGCCGCGGCAGGGCCGGGACCGTCGTGGTGGCCGCACCGGTGACGGAGCGGCCGTCGCCGTCCCGGGTACCCCGCACCGCCCGGTCCGGCCCGCCGGATCCGGCCGGCCCGTTCACCCCGGGGCCGCGGGGCGGCCCCGTCGACGCGCTGCGCGCCGCCCCGTGCCGGATCGACCTCTCGCCCGGTGCGCCCGACCTGACCGCGTTCCCGCGCACGGCCTGGCTCCAGGCCGAGCGCCGGGTCCTCGCCGAGCTCACCCCCGCCGACTTCGGCTACGGGAACCCCCAGGGGACCCCCGCCCTGCGCGAGGCGATCACCGGCTGGCTCGCCCTGAACCGCGGCATCCGCGCCGACCCCGACGAGGTCGTCGTGGTGGCGGGCGTGGCCCAGGCACTGGCGCTGCTGGCCCAGGTGCTGCGCGCGGAGGGCGTACGGCGCATGGCCGTGGAGGACCCCGGCTCGCTCGGGGCGCGCCAGCAACTGGAACACGGGGGCATGGAGATCCTGCCCGTACCGGTCGACGGGGGCGGCATCGACACCGCCGCCTTGGCCGCCGGCCCGGCCCAGGCGGTGGTGCTGACACCGGCGCACCAGTTCCCGACCGGGGTCGTCCTCGACGGAGAACGCCGCCGCGAACTCCTCGGCTGGGCGGCGGCCGGCGGAGTCGTCATCGAGGACGACTACGACGCCGAACACCGCTACGACCGCGCCCCCGTTCCCGCCCTGCGGGCCCTGCTCCCGGAGGCCGTCTGCTACACCGGAAGCGTCTCCAAGCTCCTCGCCCCCGCGCTGCGGCTGGGCTGGCTGCTGGTCCCCCGGCGCCTGCTGGACGCCGTGATCGAGGCCAAGCGCTACGCCGACCTCGGCAATCCCGTCCTCGCCCAGCTGGTGCTGGCCCGGCTGATGGCCTCGGGGGAGCTGGAGCGCCACCTGCGCTTCGTACGCCGCCGCCACCGGACGCGGCGGGACGCGATGCTCCGCGCGATCGCCGCCGAACTGCCCGGCGCGCGGGTGCACGGGGCGGCGGCCGGGCTGCACCTGATGGTCACCTTCGACGGGGACGCCGCCGGGCCCGGCGGCATCGACGACACGGTGCTGGCCGCCGCGGCCCTGGAGCTCGGGGTCAAGGCGCACCCGCTGTCCTGGCACCGGATGACCCCGGGCCCTCCGGGCCTGGTGCTCGGCTACGCGGCGGGGCCGGTGGGGGAGATCGAGGAGGGGGTCGCCGTCATCGGTGCGGCCCTGCGGCGGCTGCGGCGGCTGCGGTAGGCGCGGGAGTCGCGGGACACGCGGGGGCCGCGGGAGTCGAGGGGCTCGCTGGGGTCGCGCCGGGTCTGAGAGACGCGCGGCTCCCGGAGTCGCGAAAAGTTTTTCGGAAACGGCGGCAACCTCCCGGGCACTCGCGCGTCGTGCGGGGGTGAAGGGCGTGATCCCGCGCCCCGGCACCCGACCGTGGAGAACCACCGTGAAGAACCTGAAGCGCGCCCCGCTGTCCGTCCGCAGGGCGGCGGGCCTCGCCGTCGCCGCCGCCGGGGTGGCCGTCGCGCTGGCCGGGCCGGCCTCCGCCGCACAGGGGGCGTCGTCCGCCTCGCCGACGGCCGCGCCCGCACCGGCGACGACCGCGACGCCGAGCACGGCGCCGAGCGTGGCCCCCTCGGCCCCCGCGCCCTCGGCCCCCGCGCCCTCGGTGAGCCGGCCCCCGAGCGCGACGCCGAGCGCGGCCCCCAGCGCCGCCCCGAGCGCGCCCCCGACCGTCGCCCCGGGCGGGACGCCGACCGCCGTTCCGAGCGCGGCCCCCGCCTCGCCCGACGCGCCCGAGCTCGCGCATACTGGCTCCTCCGCCACCAACGCCGCACTCGGCGTCGGGGCCGCCGTGCTGATCACCGCCGGGGCCGCGACCCTGTACACCCTGCGGCGCCGCACCAACGGCTGAGGACCTCCGTGCTCCACCTCGCACCATCCCTGGGCCCCGCCACGACCGGTTTCGACCGGCCGTGGCGGGGCTTGTGGTCGTTCCTGCTGCGCCGGGAGCGCACCCGGGCGGCGCAGGCCCCGCCCGCGCCGCCGGAGCCGTACCGGCACGGGTACACGTACGGCCACCCCTCCGAGGCGGGCGGCCCGCCGCCCACCGTGACCGAGCTCTACCACGCCCACCGGCTGCGGATGGTCCGGCTGGCGGTGCTGCTGGTGGACGATCTCGGTACCGCCGAGGACGTGGTGCAGGACGCCTTCACTGCCTTGTACCGGCGCCACGGCGAGCGGATCACCGAGGTGGACAACGCGTTGGGCTACCTGCGCACCTCCGTCGTCAACACGGCCCGCTCCGTGCTGCGCCGCCGCCGGACCGCCCGCGCGTGGATCCCGCAGGCACCCGCCGACGTCCCCTCCGCCGAGGCGTCCGTGGTCCTCGACGAGGCGCACCGCGAGGTCCTGGCCGCGCTGGGGCGGCTGACGCCGAGGCGGCGGCAGGTCCTGGTGCTGCGCTACTGGGCCGACCTCAGCGAGGCGGAGATAGCCGAGACGCTGGGGATCAGCCGGGGAGCGGTCAAATCGAACGCGAGCCGCGGGCTGGACGCGCTGGAACGGACTCTGGAGGGTCGGATATGACGCGTGGGCAGGAGCCGCCCGCGGGGCCGGGCGGAGAGCCGGCCGAGCGGCCTGTGGAGTACCGCCTGCGGCAGGCCCTGGACGCCCGCGCGGCCGGGGTCACCGTACGAGAACTGCGCCCGGCGCAGCCGCCGGGGCCCGGGGTGCGGCGCCTGCCGTGGGCCTGGCCGCGCGGTGTCAGGCTGCCGTTGGCGGGGCTGGCGGCGGCCGCCGCGGTGGTGGTGTTGGGGTACGCCGTACTGTCTCCGGACGCTCCGGTCCGCCCGGGCCCGGTACCGGTGCCGCCGGCCGCGCCGCCGTCGCCCACGCCGACCGCCTCGGCTTCGGGACCGGTCCCCGCCGATCCGTTCCCGTCCGTGTCCCCGTCGCCGAGCACGCGCCCTTCGGCTCCTTCGGCCGCGCCCTCGACCTCGTACAGGCCCACGGTGAGCCCGTCTCCGGTGCCGGAGACCGGTACGGGGACGCCGCGGCCGAGTTCCGCACCCTCCGCGCCTTCGGGCACGACGGCGGCCGCGTCACCACCGTCGGCCTCGGCCTCGTCGCCGCCCACGGCCACGCCGGGCCGCCGCTGACGCAGGCGCGGGCGCGGCCCGCCCGTGGCGGCCGGCCGAGTTCCAGGGCGAGGCGGCCGTAGTGGACCTGGGACCCCTGCGCGTCCAAGTTCGCCCTGTCGTCCCCGCGTTCGCGGCGCACACCCGCACTGATACGGGCTGACGCCCACGGAGTACCGCGCGCGGAGCGCCGGGAGCCCGCACCAGGGCACGGCATAGGCTCGGCCCATGAACGACAGCACACACGGCATACGGATCCGGCCGGGCGGCCCGGCGGACGTGCGGACCATTCTGGACATGCTCGACTCCGCGGTGGCCTGGATGAACGCCCGCGGCAACACCGAGCAGTGGGGGACGACCCCGTACTCCCGCATTCCCGGAGGGGTGGAGCGGGTCCAGCGGTACACGACCGAGAACTCCCCGTTCGTCGCGGAGCTGGACGGGGTGCCCGTCGGAGCCCTGGTGCTCGACTCCGGGCCCAGCCCGAAGATGCCGATGATCGCGCCGGCCGCGGAACCCGAGCGGTACGTCCGGCTGCTGGTCTCCGACCGGCGCCACGCCGGCCTGGGCATCGGGTCCGCGCTGCTGGCCCGGGCCGTGGAGGAGACCAGGCGGGCCGGCGTGGGCCTGCTGCGGGTCGACTGCTGGGCGGGCGGTACGGGCGAACTGGTCGCGTACTACGAACGCAACGGCTTCACCCGCACCGCTCCGTTCGTCTCCGGCACCTGGCCGGGCCAGGTACTGGCGCAGCGGGTCCAGACCCTGCCGGGGCAGGCGGCGTGACGCCGAGGCGGGAGGGGACCGCGAGGGAGGAGACTCCCTTGCGGCCCCTGCGGGCTCACCGCCCGCGTGCCCCCGTGGTGAAGCGGCGGGTCGTCAGTACCCGCCCGAGCATTCTGCGTTCTCACCGTCGGAGCGGGGCCAAAAGCCGCACGCCCAGGCCGTCACGTCCTTGTCGTTGACCATGACGCTGAAGAACTTGCCGCTGCCCGAGGTCGTGTACTTCTTGCCCTGATCGTTCTTGATCTCGATCCTGGAGCCGGACGGGGCGTTGAGGACGAAGCGTCCCCATGCGGCTCGGCAGGACGGGCTGTAGCGCAGCTCCATGCTGCCGAACGCGCCCGTACTGACCGTGCGTGCGTCGTTCTGGCAGATCGTGTTGGCGGGGTTGAGTCCGTTGCAGGACGCGGCGTAGCAGCTCGTGGCGGCTGATGCCGTCGGTGCGGCGATCAGGCCGGTGACGAGGAGTGCTCCGCTGCTGAGCAGGACGGCCAACTGCTTCTTCATGGTGTCGCCTCTTCTAGAACGGGCCGGTGGGGCACGCGGACTGGGTCTCGATCTTCACGTGGGTGACGGTGAGCACCGACGGCACCGGTGTCCATGACTGGTTCGGCTCCACGCAGGTCGTGTAGGACATGCCCGCGTCGGAGAAACGGATCATGACGCGGTCGTCGTTGCGGGTGTTGACGACGGCCCTGGCTCCGCGACTGCGGGATCCCAGCGTCTGGAATCCGGACGTGACGTCCTGGTACGACGCCGTCGGGCGGTTGTTGTTGTAGTCGGCGATCGTGAGGTAGAAGCAGACGTTGGGCCATTCGCATCCGTGGCGCGAGGCGGCCGATGCGGGTGTCGTGGTGAGGCCGAGCAGACTGGCTGCTGCGACGAGACCCGCGGCAAGTGCTGTGGTTCTTGGCTTCTTCACGGGCGGTGCGCCTCCATGAGGGCAGATTCGACAGGGGGATCGCGCGTGGTGACGCACGTGGTGATGCGCGTGGTGATGCGCGTGGTGACCGCAGTGATCGGTCCGGGCCCGGGACGCCGCGCTTCGCGGTCCGCTCAGCAGCGGTAGTCCGCGTCCGCGTCGGGATTGGGGTGCACGGCCTCGCAGTAGCGCACGTGCAGGTGGTTGTCGTGGTTGGGGTAGGACGCCGTGAGACCCTCGGAGATCAACTGCGGGTCGTTGAAGTACACCGTCTTCACGTGCCCGGGGGCCGCTTTGCGGATCTCCTGGACCAGGCGGCGGGTGGCCGCGCGGTCGTACTCCGTGGACCGCCAGGTGATCCGGCCCGCCGTGCACTGGGCGCTGTCGGTTCGGATCGGCCAGATGTCCGCGTCCAGACCCTGCTCATGGCTGGCGTGCCCGGGGATGTCGCCACCGAGCTCCCAGCTCAGGTCGCCGAAGGGAACCCTCCCGCGCCCTGTGGCGGCGAACGCCTTCGCCGCCGCTTCCAGTTGGGCCACGGCTGCGGCCGTACCCCAGTTGGCGGCGGTGTTGCCGTCCGGATCCTGGTCGCAGAGATTGTTCGGGGCGGCATCGACCCGCTCGAAGTGCCAGAGCAGGTTCTTCCAGGTCGCCGGACCCGCGACGCCGTCCGCGGCGAGCCCCGCCTGGCTTTGGAACCGCACCACAGCGGTCTTGGTCGCCGCACCGAACACGCCGTCCACGGTCAGCGAAGAGCCGGACTTGGTGGTGAGCTCGCTTTGCAGGGCGCGCACTGCGGGGCCCGACGCGCCTTCTCTCAGCGTGGGCGTCAGGGAAGTCCACGTCGCCGGGCCGGCGATCGCATCCGATGCGAGTCCGTGCGCCGACTGGAAGCGCTTGAGAGCGGCCGCAGTTGCCGTGTCGAAGTGACCGTTGACCGGCGTGGTCTGATCCGCTGCCGTCAGGAGGTGCTGGAGGGCGAGGACGTCCGTACCGCGGTTGCCCGTCGACTGGGCCGGGAAGGCGGCCCGGTCGTAGGCGGCGGCATCGGCCGCCGGGCCCGCAACGGCCAGCATCACGGCCGCCGAGACGCTCACGCCGACGCGGACTCCGGCACGGATGCTCACGAGTAGACGTTCCACTCGAGCTTCCCCTTCCAGGGAACCTTCGGAGCGCCGCCGACGACGTCTCCGGCGGCGGCGATGCAGAACCGGGTTCCGGAGAGGAAGTTCGAGCCGATCAGCTTGCGTCGTCCGTCGCCGATGTCCACGGGCTGTCCGTGGACGTTCTTGTCGTCGCACTTGTACCAGAAGACCTTGACGGCAACGGCAGAGTCCGTCAGCGTCAAGTAGATGTTCGATCCGGATGAGGTGATGGTCCGGGAAGTCCCGTAATACGTGTAGTAGTTGCCCGCTACGTCGCCGCTCACATTGGTTGTCGTGGCGTGGGCGGTGCCTGTTGCCAGAACCAGCGCGCCGGCTACGGCGAGCCCGGTGACGAAGAGCCTTCTCCTGGTTCCCCGAAGAGAATTCATGACGGTTTTCCTTTCGCGCACGAGATGGGCTCAGCTGCAGTAGGGGGCATCCGAGATGTCGATGGCGACGGGGTGGCCGCCTCCCATGACGGAGAAAGCGGAGCCCGATTTCGCGTCGAGGCACACGTTCTTGCCGGTGCTCATCTTGATCCAGACGACGTCGTCTTGGCGCGAGTTCTGCACCGAGTAGGAGCTGCGGGCATTCGGCCCGAGTTCCTGATAGTGCATGTCCTTGTACATGGCGACGGTCCGCCCTGCTTCCCAGTCCGCGCTCGACTTGTAGAAGCACACGTACGGCCAGGGACATCCGGCCACCTGGGCCCCCGCGGCAGCGGATCCGGCGGTGAGGGCGGACGTCCCGACGGCAAGCCCGAGAGCGGCAACCGCGATACCTGCTGCACGCATTGCTTTCCTGCTGAACATGGAAACTCCCTGATTCGCTATCCGAGTGCGGGTCCGGATGACGGGGTGAAGCAATTCCCCCGATTCCTGAATGCAGCAAGAGCATCCACCGGGCAGCGTGTTTCAGGGAAGGTCCAACTGCTGAGTGCAAGTGCTCCTGAGCGGTTGATGTCGGCCTGCGGTGACCAGGCAAGGGGCCGCCCGCGGTGTGCGAGCGAGCCGCGCAGGCCAAGGGCTGTCCCGTAACTGTCAGGAGGGGGCGCGCGAGGCAGGCAGGTCCAGCAGGACGCGGTGGCGCATCTGCAGGTCGGTGGTTTCGGCGAACACCTGCATGGATGCCTCCAGCCAGGCGGCCTTGATGTCCTGTGCCTCGTCCAGGGCGGAATCACGTACCCCGCCGGGTCCGTACGCCGGCGACCGGTCTGCACGCAGAGGCACGTGGGCGCTGTACCAGGCCCGCACGGCACCGGCTCGCTCGGCATCCGTGCCAACCCGCAGGTAGTCGACCAATGCCGCCATCACACGGCGGCGTCCGAATGCGTAGACCGCCGGCTCGACGAACCATCGGCAGAAGCTGGGGTCCGGTTCGTAGACGGCTGCCGCCATCAGTGGGGCGAACCACTCCTCGGGCAGACTTGCACGTTCGAGCAGGGGCTTACGTACCGCGTGGGCGAGGCGGCGGGCATGCCGGCCTTTCGGCTCCATGGCGACGTCTCCGACGCCCAGCAACTGGGCCATCTCTGTCACGCATGTCAGGAATGAAAGCGGTTCCATGCCGCTCTGCTCGTCTTCGGCCATGGCAGCATTCTGGACCGGCCAGGCACTGTGTGTTCAGCTGCGTGCGGCCGGGGCGTCGCTCTCCTCGAGCCAGCCCGCCTGGGCGGCGCGCAGGCCGGCTTCGAAGCGGCTCCGCGCGCCGAGCCTTTCCATGATCGATGCCATGCTGCGGCGGACCGTACTCAGGGACACTCCGAGCCTGCCCGCAGCCCGCTCGTCGGTGAGGCCTTTGGCCAGCAGGATCAGCAACTCGCGCTCTTGGGAGGTCAGGCCGGTGTGCCGGTGTCGCTCCCGTTCCGCTCCGAGAGGCAGCGCTACGTCCCACACCTGCTCGAAAAGGGTCCCGAGCGCTGCCATGGCACCCGCCGAGTACAGCAGGACGGCGCCGCGCCGGGTTTCGGCCGGGTCGAGAGGCACCAATGCGCTCGCGCCGTCGACCAGGATCATGCGGAGCGGCAAGGAGGGCACGGTGCGTACCTCTCCACCGGCCTGTGTGAGCCACCGGGCATAGGCGAGTGTCGGCGCACTGTTGCGCACACTGTCCAGGCAGACCGTCCGGATCGCCACGCCCCGCTGCAGGACGCGGGCGTCGTTGCACCGTGCCGCCTCGATGGATGCCGGGGAGTGTCCGCCCCCGGGCATGAACGTGCACACGGAGGTGGTGGCCCGCTCGGCGATCTGCTCCAGACGGTCCTGGATGGCGTCCATGCCGTCCAGCCGCTCGCTGTCGAGCCCGATGCGCTCGGGGGCCGGTTCGGCGAAGTCGGAGATCATCCGGCCGACGGCAGCGTGTCTCTCCTCCAACTCGCGTCGCCGTTCGTCCAGTTCGTCCTGTTGGCGACGGAGTAGCAGCTGTAGCCCCATCGAGGGGTGGATCGCCCGCCAGCTCCCCGAGCTTTCCACGGACCTCCTGAGCAGGGCGAGCTCGGCGAGCCGGTCGAGTGCGTCTCTCACCTGTGACTCGTCGAATCCGAGATCGGCGGCAATCTGTTCGACTCCCCACCCCTCGGGCCGGGAGGCCATCAACCGGTAGACGGCCTCGGTTGCCGCGTCGAGCCCCAGTGCGGACAGCATGACGCTCCCCCGTGTCGAAGTGCCGCGGTGAGTTGGCTATCCGCGCGGACAGCAGCGTGCGCCACGCCGGCCCCCCGGTCTTGTAGAAAACGGCTGTCAGCCTCCCTCGAGGAGCAGGCTGGTCACCCTGCCCGCAACCCGGTCGAGAGGGGAACCCGCCGGCAGCCCGGCGCGTAGGAGCGCGAAGCGCGAAGGGGTGAGCCCGGTCATCGCTCTGAACTCCCGGATGCAGTGTGCCTGGTCGTGAAATCCGCCGTGCGCGGCCACCCGTGCCCCGTCCAGCCCCATGGTCTGCAGCCGCAGAGCGCGCTGCAGCCGGGCCACGCGGGTGACGGCCTTGGGAGACAGCCCCACCTGCTGACTGAAGCCGGAGCGAAGATGGCGTGGGCTCCAGCCGACCTCCCGGCAGATGCGGGCAAGCGCCCCGGGCTGTCTGTCGGATCGCAACAGGGCCAGGGCGGACCGGACTTGAGGTGAGACGACGCCGCCGTGTTCGCTGAGCCCGGAGAACACGGCATCGAGGAGGGCGAATCGCTCGGGCCATGAGCGTGCATGCCAGAGCCGTTCCACCAGGTTGGGTGCCGTCGGGCCGAGCACGTCGGTCAGGTCGACGAAGTTCTCCGTGAACTGCCTCATGGGGATCCCGAAGACCTGGTAGGCCCCGAGCGGGGTGAACGTCACCTCGATGCCGTGCAGGCCCCCCGCGTGCGTCCCGCGGGTCGGTGTGGTGCGCAGGCCGGAAAGGAAGGAGGAGGCCCCCGCGCGCTCACCGCCTGCTGTGAGGTGCAGCTCGCCGGCGAGATTGACGACCACGGTCACCACGCCGTCGGGGATCTCCAGGCGGCAGCGGGACAACCCCTGGGGGAGCCGGTAGCCGTGATAGCCCAGAACCATTCCCCGAAGGGAAGGTCCGGGAGGGGACCTGAAGCTCGCCGACCCTTCGTGGGCGGTCGGCGGCTGTTCGATGCTCGTTTCCATGGCCACCCCCGAGTCCGGTGCCCGTGGTCAGGCGGACGCCGTCAGGTCCTGCTGAATGGCGCCGACCCTAGCTGACGGAAGTGGCGACGCACCTGGTCAGCGTGGTGATTGGCCGGATTCCTACGACGTCCTGCGGCGGTCCGGACCACCGCTGCCCCATGGGGGCTGACACCAAGCTGTCCGGAGCGGTTGATGTCACCGAGGCCCTCTTCCCTGAGCCCGTATCGACAGGAAAGCTCTTCCTCATGAACACGGCGGGCCCGTCTCCGGAAGACCGGCCGGCCGTCCCCCTCGACGGTCAGGAACGAGGCATGTCATGTTTCTCATCCTCTTCGGCTTGATCTGGGACTGAGTGGGGTCGTGCACCTCGCCCTGACCCTGATCTCCCTTGCGCCGCCCCCCGAGCATCCCGAGCGACACGTCGACCGCCACCAGGTCACGGACATCATCTGGGCGAGCGCAGCGCCCGCGGACCGTCTGGAGCACGTGTACGCCCGGTCCGCGGAGGGCCGACTGGACATCGCGCTGTACCTCTTCGCCAACACTGCGGAGCACGCCGCGGAGTCCGGTCAGCGCCTCATGCGCAAGGTCCTCGCCGGCGCACCAGCGCTGGCCGGCTGGACCACGAACGAGCGCGCACCGTGACACGCGTAGCGCGCACAGAGCCGTAGCCGACGTCCGGCGTGACCACCGTTCGCACGCGCCGGACACCCCCTGTCGACACACCTTCCAGAGGAGACCTCTCACCATGCGCAACCGACTCCGCACCACCCTCGTCACCACCCTCGCCGGCGCTGCCGCCTTCACGGCCCTGGTCGCCACCCCCGGCACCGCCAGCGCCGCGGTCACCAAGCTCAGCCACTCGACGGCCATGAGCAAGATCAATGCCAACGGGGGCATCAGCGTCGTCTCCAGCGGCGGCTGCAGCAATCGCAACGTCTCGACCTGCACCTCGCTGGAGCAGGTCAACTCGGCCAGCATCAGCGACGTCATCGTCCTTCGTAACGCGAGCAACTGCCAGCTGACCATCACCGGCGGCACCGAGACCGGCCACGCCAGCGGCACCTACAGCCACTGGAACGGCTACAAGATCGACTTCAGCCCGACCAGCTGCGTCAGCAACTACGTGACGAGCAGCTTCACCCGCATCGCCAACCGCGGCGACGGCGCGGCCCGTTACCGCTCTGCCGCAGGCAACGTCTACGCCCGCGAGAGCAACCACTGGGACGTCACCTTCTGCGGCGGCAGCGCCGCCTGCACCAGCTCGGCCAGCTCCTGACCTCCCAGACGCACCGCAGGGGTGCGGGCCACTTCGCCCGCACCCCTGCGGTCCCACACCTCATCGATCGGAGACGGCCCATGGCCATGAGACGAAGGGCAGCCTTCACCGCTGCTGCGGCGGGAGCCTTGAT
This sequence comes from Streptomyces sp. NPDC059957, assembly GCF_042730015.1. NCBI lineage: Bacteria > Bacillati > Actinomycetota > Actinomycetes > Kitasatosporales > Streptomycetaceae > Streptomyces > Streptomyces sp. NPDC059957. The sequence continues at coordinate 63,772 of NZ_JBHWMB010000048.1, forward strand.
CTTGGCTCTTCCCTCTGTCGCGCACGCGGCCTGGGAGGGCGGCTGGCATGCGAGCAGGCTGAGCGACGACTGCGGCGGATCCATCGGGTACTACCACTGGGACTACGTCGGCCAGGCCGGCGGCAAGCCGTTGTACAACACCAAATGGGACATGGTCGTGACCGACGGCTGCCTCGACGACGGCAGGGACGTCGGCATCTATGCCAAGTACTGGAAGTGGGACGGCAGCGGGTGGGTCGACAAGACCAAGACGTTCAACGCCGAACTGCCCAGCGTCGGCAAGGGCTACAACCTCCGCGACGTACAGATCTACGTCTGCAAGGTCGGCCTGGCCGGCAGCTGCGTACCTCTCAAGCGCTACTACGTGTAACCGCGACTGCCGCGACACCGCGCCCGAACACGACCCCGCCCGGGCCCGGTTCCGGAGGAGTAGTTGCTGCCCGGGACATCCAGGCAGAGGTTGTTGGCGTACTTCGGGTGGAAGTACCAGCCTCCTTCGGAGGCCCGTTCCAGGCACCACTTCTCGTTGGTGTGCGGGGATTCGCTGCCCGCACTCCAGGTGATGACCTGCGCCCCCTTTCCGCCGGCGCCCCGCACGTTGAGGTACGCGAGGCCGGATGTGTTCTGCCACGTCGTGGGCTGCCACCCGTTGGAGCAGGTGTGAGCGGCGGCGGCAGGAGTCGCGGCCGTCCACCCGACCCCCAGGACCGTTCCCGAGCTGCCGCCGCTCACCGGGTCTTGATCACCGGACGGCTCAGCCCGCACTGAAGAGGACGAGACCGGGTGCCTGCACTGTCCCGTCTGAAGAACCGGAAGGCCTTTCGGGACGGAGGCGGCAACGGCATCCGCCCCCACCGCAGTTGCCGAGGGCGGCCTTCAGGAGGCCGGGGTGTTGCGCACCGCGGCCACCAGCAGGGCGAGTTCCGGCTCGCGCGCCGCCTCGTCCAGTGCCTCGCGCAGGGCGGTGTCGTTCGTGGGGCGGGCCTCGGCCAGGAGCTCCAGGCCGGCCGGGCTGACTTCGGTGTAGATGCCCCGGCGGTCGGTGTCGCACAGGTAGCGGCTGAGCAGCCCGCGGTCCTCCAGCCGGCTGACCAGCCGGGTCGTCGCGCTCTGGCTGAGGACGACCGAGTCCGCGACCTGGTGCATGCGCAGGTGGCCGCCCGGGCCGCTGTGCTGGCGGCTGAGCACGTCGAGCAGGGAGTACTCGCGCACGCTCAGGTCGTGTCCCGCCTGGAGCGCGCGCTCGATGTGCGTCTCGATGCGCCCGTGCAGGAGGGAGAGTGCGCACCAGCCCTGGGAGAGGGCGGTGAGTGCGCTGTCCGTGGCCGTCATGGGCTTCCTCCTCGAAGGCGTGTGACTCCAGGATAGGGCACGTCTGCAATTGCCCGCGCTTGCAAATAACCCGCGTCTGCAATTAATGTGGACGCAGGCAACCCGCCGCGGTCAATACCGCTCCGGTCCGTAGCGCCGTGGTCGGCACCGCCGCCCCGCCAGGGGCCGGTCGGCCCGGACCCCCTCGGACACCGGCCGCGCCGCACACGCACCCTCCCTTGAAGGGCACCCCCTCATGCCTCTCGCACTCCTCGCACTCGCCATCGGCGCCTTCGGGATCGGCACCACCGAATTCGTGATCATGGGCCTGCTTCCCGAGGTCGCCGGTACCTACGGAGTCTCGATCCCCACCGCCGGCTTCCTGGTCACCGGCTACGCCCTCGGTGTGGTCCTCGGCGCCCCGCTGATGACCGTGCTCGGCACCCGCATCCCGCGCAAGCGCATGCTGATGCTGCTCATGGGCCTGTTCATCGTGGGCAACGTGATCTCCGCGCTGGCCCCCGCCTTCGGCGTCATGCTCGCCGGACGGGTCGTGGCCTCCCTCGCCCACGGCGCCTTCTTCGGCATCGGCGCGGTCGTCGCGGCCGAGCTCGTCGCCCCCGAGAAGAAGGCCGGAGCCATCGCCATGATGTTCACCGGCCTCACCGTGGCCAACGTCGTCGGTGTCCCGCTCGGCACCCTCGTCGGCCAGCACCTCGGCTGGCGCGTCACCTTCCTGATCGTCGCCTCGCTGGGCCTCCTCGGCCTGCTCGGCATCGCCCGGCTCGTCCCCGACCTGCCGCGCCCCGAGGGCGTACGGATCCGCCACGAGCTGGCCGCGTTCCGCAACGTCCAGGTGCTCCTGGCGATGGGGATGACCGTCCTCGGCTTCGGCGGGGTCTTCGCCGCCATCACCTACATCACCCCGATGATGACCAACGTCGCCGGCTTCGCCGACACCTCCGTCACCTGGCTGCTCGTCCTCCTCGGCCTCGGCATGGTCGCGGGCAACCTGGTCGGCGGCCGCTTCGCCGACCGGGCGCTGATGCCGATGCTGTACACCTCCCTCGGCGCGCTCGCCGTGGTCCTGGCCGCCTTCACCCTCACCGCCCACACCCGGGCCGGCGCCGCCGTCACGATCTTCCTCATCGGGGCCCTGGGCTTCGCCACCGTGCCGCCGCTGCAGAAGCGCGTACTCGACCAGGCCGCGGGCGCACCCACCCTGGCCTCCGCCGTCAACATCGGCGCCTTCAACCTCGGCAACGCCCTCGCCGCCTGGCTCGGCGGGCTCGTCATCGCCGCCGGACTCGGCTGGACCGCCCCGAACTGGGTCGGCGCGGCACTGGCCGCCTCCGCCCTGGTCCTCGCCCTGGTCTCCGGCGCGCTGGAGCGGCGTACGGGGACCCGCGCGGGCGGCGAAGGCGGCAGCCGGGTCATCGCGGCAGGCGCCCCGGCGGCGGCGACCACCGCCGTCCCGGCCCACCACTGATCCACCACCCCACCCCCGCCGGACAAAAAGCAAAGAGAAGCAGAAAAAAGGCAGGGCACAGAAGAAAAGGAGGGAGGAAGGTGGAA
>NZ_JBHWMB010000049.1:0-15988 GCF_042730015.1 Streptomyces sp. NPDC059957
GCCCCGCACCTCCCGGTGCGGGGCCGTTCCGCGTGCGTACTGCCGGAGACCGACGGGTCAGACGTTGGCCAGCTCGCGGTCCTTGTCGGGACCGGAGCCGTCCGAGGACTCCCCGAGGTGCTTGCGCAGGCTCTCGCCCTCCACGTCCACGTTCGGCAGGATCCGGTCGAGCCACTTCGGCAGCCACCAGGCCTTGTGGCCGAGCAGTGCGAGGACGGCCGGGACGATGGTCATGCGGACGACGAAGGCGTCGAAGAAGACGGCGATGGCCAGGCCGAAGCCGATCATCTTCACCATCTGGTCGCTGGCGCCCATGAAGCCGGAGAACACCGCGATCATGATGACGGCCGCGGCCACGACCACCCGGGCGCTGTACTGGAACCCGGTGACGACGGCCTGGCCCGGCCGCTCCCCGTGGACGTACGCCTCACGCATGCGGGTGACCAGGAAGACCTCGTAGTCCATGGCCAGACCGAAGACCACGCCGACCATGAAGATCGGCATCATCGACATGATCGGACCGGTCTGCTCCACCCCGAAGAGCGAGCCGAGCCAGCCCCACTGGAAGACCGCCACGACGGCGCCGAGGGCGGCGACCACCGAGAGCAGGAAGCCGAGCGCCGCCTTGAGCGGGACCAGGATCGAGCGGAAGACGAGCATCAGCAGCAGGAAGGCGAGGCCGACGACGAGTGCCAGGTAGGGCAGCAGCGCGTCGTTCATCTTCTGCGAGAAGTCGATGTTCATCGCGGTCGCGCCGGTGACGAACACCTTGCCGCTGTCGCTGCCCTCGCGGATCTCGTGGACCAGGTTCTCGGTCTCCACGGAGGACGGGCGGTCCTTCGGGACCACCGTGATGACGGCGGCGTCCTTGGCCTCGTTCTGGGTGGCCGGCATGACCGCGGCCACACCGTCCAGGCCCTTGATCCGGTCGACCGTCTGGTCGGCGAGCGCCTTGTCCCCGTCCACGACGACCATCAGCGGGCCGTTGAAGCCGGGACCGAAGCCCTCGGAGAGCATGTCGTACGCCTGGCGCTGGGTGGTGGACACCGGCTGGGCGCCGTCGTCCGGCAGGCCCATCTCCAGCTTGCTCGCCGGGATCGCGATGATGCCGAGGCCGATCACGCCCGCGAGCAGCACCATGACGGGGCGGCGCAGGATGAAGCGGGCCCAGCGGGTGCCGCCGTTGGGCTTGGGCTCGGCGCCTTCGGCGGCCGGCTTGCCCTTGCCGAGGAAGCGGGACTTCGTACCGGCGGGCAGCACCTTCTTGCCGGCGAATCCGAGCATGGCCGGGACCAGCGTCAGGGCGACGAGGACGGCGAGGACCACGGTGCCGGCGGCGGCGAAGCCCATCTTGCTGAGCATCGGGATGTTGACGACGGCCAGGCCCACGAGGGCGATGACCACGGTCAGACCGGCGAACACCACGGCGGAACCGGCAGTTCCGACGGCCCGTCCGGCGGCCTCGTCGCGCTCACGGCCCTCGGCGAGCTCCGCGCGGTAGCGGGAGACGATGAAGAGGGCGTAGTCGATGCCGACCGCGAGGCCGATCATCATCGCGAGGGTGGAGGTGGTGGACCCGAGGTCCAGCACGTTGGCCAGCGCGGTGATGGAGGAGATGCCGATGCCCACGCCGATCAGCGCGGTCAGCAGCGGCAGTCCCGCGGCGATGAGCGAGCCGAAGGTGATGACGAGGACGATCGCGGCGATCGCGATGCCGATGATCTCGCCGGAGCCCGTCTCGGGGGCGGCCTGCAGGGCGTCGCCGCCGATCTGCACGTTCAGGCCGTCGGCCTTGGCGGCCGTGGCGGACTCCGTGAGGGCCTCGCGGGTGGCGTCCGTCAGCTCCATGCCGCTGACCTTGTACTTGACGCTCACGTAGGCGGTGGAGCCGTCCTGGCTGACGGCCTTGGCCTCGTACGGGCTGGTGACCGAGGAGATCTGGTCCTTGCCCGGGCCGTCCTTCAGCTCGCTGACGATCTTCTCGACCTGGGGCTTGACCGCCTCGGAGTCGACCTTCTCGCCGGCCGGAGCCTTGATCACGATGCGGGCGGTGGCGCCGTCGGCGGCCATCCCCGGGAAGCGCTGGTCCAGCAGGTCGAAGGCCTTCTGGGCCTCCGTGCCGGGTATGGAGAACGAGCCTGAGGTGGGTGTGGACGCGGTTGCCGCGCCGAAGCCGGCGACGAACAGCAGCGCCACCCAGACGAGGGCGACGAATCGGCGGCGCCGGAAGGCGCCTCTGCCGAGGCGGTAAAGGAAGGTGGCCACGTCGGTGGTTCTCCCGTTCGGGTCGTGGGATGGATCAGGGCATGGAATGCCGTTCCGACGACGAGAGCGGCGTGTCAGGAGAGGCAGGAATCGAGCGCGGGGACAGCGCGTGCGGGCGGCTGCCGGGTGAGCAGCCGGGCAGGATCAGACGCCGAGGGCGGGGAAGACCACGGCGTCGATGAAGTCACCGAGGAAGGTCCGGTCGACGGACCGGTCCTCGATGAGCGGAAGGGCGATGAACGCCCCGATGAGCATGTGCGGCACGAAGGCCAGGGCCGGACAGTCCTGGGCGATCTCACCCCGGTCCACCGCCCTTTGCAGCATCTCTTGCAGACCGTTGATCTCCGGATCGACCAGCAGGTCCCGCAGCGCCTTGTGGAGCTCGGGGCTCTCGTGCACCGCGTGGGTCAGGCCCCGCATCAGCGCGGTGTCCTTCGCCATCTGGGCGTCGTCGGAGTTCTCGATCATGACCCCGAAGTCCCCGCGGATGCTGCCCGTGTCGATCTCCCGGAGGGAGACCGGCTGGGTGCAGCGCAGGGCCTTCGCGACCAGCTCGGGCTTGCTCCCCCACTGGCGGTAGAGGGTGGCCTTGCTGGACTTCGTACGGGCGGCGACCGCGTCCATGGTCAGCGCCTCGTAGCCGACTTCGCGCAGGAGGTCGAGGACCGCCCCGTGGAGTTCGGCTTCCCGCTCGGGGGTGATCCGGCTTCGACGCGACATGACCTCTTCGACCATCTCGGCGTCTCCTCCCGACCTTGCCCCACCGAACGAAACTGTTTCGTACGGATAGACCATACCCCGCCCGCCCAGCGAAACGAAACCGTTCCGTTTCGCTCGTGGAGTGGTGTCGGTCACGCGGCGACCGCCGGCCGCCGCCCCCACGGGAAGCCCCATGGATCACCTGTACGAGTTGCCAGCCCCCCTCCGCGCGGAAAGCATTGGGGGGTGAGTCACGACGCGGCGTACCTCCGGTTCCCCCATCTCCACGACGATCTGCTGTGCTTCGCCACCGAGGACGATCTCTGGGTGGCGCCCCTGGTTCCTCCCGGAGAGCCCGCCGGCCGGGCCTGGCGGATCACCGTCGACCGGACCCGGGTGGGCCACCCCCGGTTCTCCCCCGACGGCAAGCACATCGCCTTCACGACCTGGCGCAGCCTCGACCCCGAGATCCACCTCGCCCCCGTCGAGGGCGGCCCGGCGCGCCGCCTCAGCTACTGGGGCTCCACCGACACCCGGGTCTGCGGCTGGACCCCGCCCGACAAGGACGGCCGCAGCGACATCCTGGCCGTCTCCTCGCACGGCCAGCCCTTCTCCTACTTCGCCTGGGCGTACACCCTGCCCACCGACGGCAGCCCCGGGGGCCGGCTCCCCTGGGGGCCCGTCTCCGACATCGCCGTCCACGAGGAGGAATCCGAGGGGGAGGAGCCCGGCGAGCGGCGCACCCTGCTGCTGACGGGCAAGCCCCCGCACGAGCCCGCCGCGTGGAAGCGCTACCGCGGCGGCGCCACCGGCCGGCTGTGGCTGCACGGCGAGCGGCTGCTGGAGGGCATCGAAGGCCACCTGGACTCGCCGATGTTCGTGGACGGCCGGATCGCCTTCCTCTCCGACCACGAGGGCATCGGCAACGTCTACTCCTGCCTGCCCGACGGCACGGACCTGCGCCGGCACACCGACCACGAGGAGTTCTACGCCCGGCACGCCTCCAGCGACGGCTCCCGGATCGTCTACCAGTGCGCCGGCGACCTGTGGATCGTCGAGTCACTGGCCCCGGGCGCCGCCCCGCGCAAGCTGGAGGTCCGCCTCGGCGGCCCCCGCGCCGGCCGGCGCACCTACCAGGTCCCGGCCGCCAGCCACGTCGACTCCCTCTCGGTCGACACCACCGGGCGGGCCAGCGCCGTCGTCGTGCGCGGCAGCCTGTACTGGCTCACGCACCGCGACGGGCCCGCCCGCACCATCGCCGACACCCCGGGCGTACGGGTCCGCCTGCCCGAGATGCTCGGCAGCGGCGGGCAGGTGGCGTACGTGACCGACGCGGAGGGCGAGGACGCGATCGAGATCGCCTATCTCCCCCGCGCCTCGGGCGACCGCGAGCCGCGCCGGCTCGCCTCGGGCGCGCTGGGCCGCGTACTGGAGCTGCTCTCCGATCCGGACGGGGAGCGGCTCGCGATCGCCTCCAACGACGGCCGGCTGCTGCTCATCGACGCCACCGAGGAGTCCAACGGGGAGGCCGGCGAGCTGATCCGGTCCGACAACGGGCCCGTCACCGACCTCGCCTTCTCTCCCGACGGCGACTGGCTGACCTGGTCGCACCCGGGCATCGGCCGCTCGCTGCGCCAGATCAAGATGGCCCGGATCTCGGGGCCCGGCGCGCACACGATCGTGGACGTCACCAACGGCCGCTTCGAGGACGAGAACCCGGTCTTCACCCGGGACGGCCGCTACCTCGCCTTCCTGTCCTGGCGCGGTTTCGACCCGGTCTACGACGTCCACACCGGCGACCTGTCCTTCCCGCTGGGCTGCCGCCCGTACCTGGTGCCGCTGTCCTCGGCCACCCCCTCCCCCTTCGCCTTCTCCCCCGACGGGCGCCCGGCGGCGGGCGGACTCGACCCGGCCGAGGGGGACTCGGAGTCCGGCGACGGAGCGGTCACCGTGGAGGTGGAGGGTCTGGAGAGCCGGGTGACGCCCTTCCCTGTGTCGGCCTCCAAGTACTCGGCCCTGTACCCGGTGAGCGGCGGCGGGCTGGTGTGGCTGCGCTGGCCGATCTCGGGCGCGCTCGGCGAGACCTTCGCCAACCCGGCCGACGTCAGCGGCAAGCCGACGCTGGAGTACTTCGACCTCACCAAGGCCCGCAAGACGGAGCTGGCCTCCGGGCTGGACTGGTTCGCGGTCAGCGGCGACGGCACCCGGCTCGTGGTCAACGAGGACGGCGACCTGCGCGCGGTCCCGGCCACCGAGTCGGGCGACAGCGATTCCACCGTCTACCTGGACCTGCGGCGCATCCTGCACGAGGTGGACCCGGCGGCCGAGTGGCGCCAGGCCTACGAGGAGGCGGGGCGGCTCATCCGCGCCTACTTCTGGGAGCCGAAGATGTGCGGCATCGACTGGGACGGGGTGCTGCGCCAGTACCGCTCCCTCGTCGAACGGGTCGCCTCCCCCGACGAGTTCGCCGACCTGATGCGCGAGGTCCTCGGCGAGCTCGGCACCTCGCACGCCTACGTGTCCCCGGCCCGCCGCAACGAAGGGCCCCCGCACTACCAGCGGGCCATCGGCCTGCTCGGCGCCAACCTCTTCCCCCGCGACGGGGCCTGGGTCGTCGGCCGGATCCTGCCCGGCGAATCCTCCGACTCCAAGGCCCGGTCCCCGCTCGCGGGCACCGGCATCCGCGAGGGCGCGGTCCTCACCCACGTCGACGGCCGGCCGGTGGACCCGGTCACCGGGCCGTACCCGCTGCTGTCGGCGGCCGGCGGCACCACCGTGGAACTCACCTTCGAGCCCGCCGAGGGACAGGGCCGCGCACGCCGGGTGGCGGTCGTCCCGCTGATCGACGACCGCCCGCTGCGCTACCAGGACTGGGTGGCCAAACGCCGCGAGGTGGTCCGGGAGGTCAGCGACGGCCGGTGCGGCTACCTGCACATCCCCGACATGGGCGGCTCGGGCTGGGCGCAGTTCAACCGCGACCTGCGCGCCGAGATGTCCAAGCCGGCCCTGCTCGTGGACGTACGCGGCAACGCCGGCGGACACATCAGCGAGCTGGTGGTGGAAAAGCTCACCCGCTCGATCCTCGGCTGGGACCTCACCCGCAACGCGCAGCCCGTCTCCTACGCCTCCAACGCGCCCCGGGGCCCGATCGTGGCACTGGCCGACGAGGCGACCTCCTCCGACGGGGACATGATCACGGCCGCCTTCAAGCTGCTCGGGCTCGGCCCGGTCGTCGGCCAGCGCACCTGGGGCGGGGTGGTCGGCATGACCGGCCGGCACACCCTCGGCGACGGCACGGTGATCACGGTGCCGATGAACGCGGCCTGGTTCCCCGAGTACGGCTGGTCCGTGGAGAACCAGGGCGTGGAGCCCGACCTCCCCATCCTGCGCACCCCGCTCGACTGGGCGGAGGGGCGGCACGCGCAGCTCGACGACGCCGTGCACCTGGCACTGGAGCTGCTGGAACAGGACCCGGCGGCGGTACCGCCCGGCTACACGGACGTACCGGACCGGCGCCGGCCGAAGCTGCCGCCGCGGGGGTGACCGGGCTGGGGTGACCGGGCGGGGGTGACCGGGCGGGGCCGGTGACCGTAGGGCATGCGAAAGGGGTGCGACCCGGGAACGGCGGGTCGCACCCCTCGGCGCGCTTCTCAGGGACTGCTGCCTACTTGTCGAAATTCTCGTCGAACGTGTCGCGCGCCTTGTCCTTGGCCTGGTCGGCGGCCTGCGAGGCGCGCTCGGAGGTCTCGTCCTGCTTGCCGGAGGCCTTCGCCTTCTCCGCGAGTTCCTTCGCCTTGTCCTGGAACTGGTCCCTGATGCCCATGTGTCCTCACTCCTGTAGCGGTGTTCGGTAAGGGGAACCCGACCAGTCTCACTCAGGTGGACATCACTCGCATTCCGGTCAGCGGCTCGGGCTGCGCTCCTGCTCGTCCGCGGCCCCGCCGGCTCCCACAAGCCCCTTGGAAACACTGGCCAGTCGCGGTTCGAACCGCTTCATCTCGCGCTGTCCGACTGACGAGATGACCGCGGGCAGGTACCCGCGGATCCCCTGCATGCCGCGGAGCCACCACTGCGCGTAGACGTGCGCCGAGCGCCGCTCGATGCCCGCCACGATCCGGTCGACAGCCGGCCCCAGCGGGTAGGTCCGGTTCGACGGCCACGGCAGCCGCTGGCGCAGTTCGCGCATCACCTCGTCCTGGTCGGCGCCGCGCACCATGTCGGTGTCGGTCCAGGACAGGTAGCCGACGCCCACCTTGACCCCCTTGTAGCCGACCTCGGCGCTCAGGCAGTGGGCGAAGGCCTCGACCCCTGACTTGGAGGCGCAGTAGGCGGTCATCATCGGCGCCGGGGTGATCGCCGCGAGGGAGGCGATCTGCAGGAAGTAGCCGCGGCTCTCCATCAGCACGGGCAGGAAGGCGCGGGCGGTGACGGCGCCGCCGATGAGGTTGACCTCGATGACCCGGCGCCAGGCGTCGGGGTCGGAGTCCACGAAGGGCCCGCCGGAGGCGACGCCGGCGTTGGCGACGACTATGTCCACCTTGCCGAAGCGCTGCTTGACCTCCTGCGCGACCCGGGCCATGGCCTCGTGGTCGGTGACGTCGGCGTACCAGTGGTCGCTGTCGGTGTGCAGCCGCTCGGAGACCTCCTTGAGCGCCTCGGGCTCCAGGCCCACGAGGGCGACCTTCGCGCCGCGTGCGGACAGTTTGCGGGCGAGCAGTTCACCGACCCCGCGCGCGGCCCCCGTGACGACGGCGACCTGGCCTTCCAGACTCCTGCGAGCGCTCACGGCGTCTTCTCCTTGGCGGGCTTGTGGTGCGGGGAGTTCGGGACGGCAGCGGTGCCGTCGACGCGAGTGTCGGCAGCGCCGGTGTCGGCAGCGGCGCCCGCTGCGAGGTACACCTCGGCGAGCTCGCGCACCGCGGCGGTGACCGCCTCCGGGGCCTCGATCGGGCTCATGTGCCCCACCCCGGTCAGTTCGGTGAGCCCCACGCAGTTCGGCAGCGCGGCCGCCAGCCCCCGGGCGTGCACGATCGGGGTCAGCCGGTCGCTCTTGCCGCCGAGGACGGCGGTGGGCACGGTGAGCGAGGCGAGTTGGGCGTCCAGGTCCAGGGCGGCCAGCACCCCTGACCAGGCGTGCCGCACCGGAGTGGGGCACGCGTGGACTATGCGCGCGCAGGCCTCGACCTTGTCGGGCGCGGAGCCGGGGCCCATCGTGGCGTACTTGAGCACCTTGCGGGCGACGGGCGTGACGGGCCCGAGCGGAGCCCGGGATCCGAGGACCGCCCCGGTGATGCGGGTCCTCGCGCGGCCGGCCCGCCACGGCAGGACCTGCGACTCCTCGACCAGCCGTGAACTGCCGGTGCTGCACAGCAGTGCGGCCGCGGCGTGCTCGGCGAACTCCGGCCGGGCGGCGGCGGCCATGACCGTCATCCCGCCCATGGAGTGGCCCGCGACGACGGCCTTCTCGCCGGGGGCGAGGGTGGCGCCCAGGACGGCGACCAGGTCGTCGGCGAGGGCGGCGGTGCCGTAGCCGGAGCGGGCGCCGACCGGGCTGCGGCCGTGGCCCCGCTGGTCGTAGGCGATGACCCGGTGCCCGGTGGACAGGGCCCGTATCTGCGCGGCCCAGAAGGCGGTGGAGCAGGTCCAGCCGTGCGCGAGCACGATGGCCGGAGCCCCGTCCTCGCCGTGCACCTCGACGTGCAGGCGCGAGCCGTCGGCGGAGGTCGCGACCAGCTCCCGGCGCGCTGCCGGCGGGGCGTAGGGCCCCGCGGTCACGTGCGTCAGGCGGCTCACGCGGCCCCCTCCTGCACGGCTTCGGCCGCGCCGGCCACCGGGACCCGCTCGCGCTCGCGGGCCCGTACGACCTCGTACTCCCGCAGGTCCACGCCCAGCGTCTCCCGGCGGAACTCGCCGGTGGTGCCCGGCCAGACCGTGGTGTTGCGGCCCTGCGCGTCCAGGTACCAGCTGGTGCAGCCGCCGGTGTTCCACACGGTCCGCTCCATGCGGGCCTGGACCTGCCGGTTCCAGGCGTTGACCGCGGACGGCCTCGCGGCGAGGGCGACCTTCCCGCCCAAGACGCCCAGCTGGCGCATGTAGTCCGCCATGTAGTTCAGCTGCGATTCGATCATCAGGATCATCGAGCTGTTCCCGAGCCCGGTGTTCGGCCCGATGATCGTCATCCAGTTCGGGAAGCCCGCCGCGGTGGCCCCGCGCAGGGACTGCATCCCGTCCTTCCAGACCTCCGCGAGGGTCTTGCCGTCCACGCCCACCACCCGGTCGGCGATCGGCATGTCCGTCACGTGGAAGCCGGTGCCGAAGACGATCGCGTCGACCTCGGTCTCGGTCCCGTCGGCGGCGACCAGCACCGAGCCCCGGATCTCCTTCAGCCCGGAGGCCACGAGGTCCACGTTGGGCCGGGCGAGCGCCGGGTAGTACTCGCTCGACAGCAGGATCCGCTTGCAGCCGATGCGGTACGAGGGCGTCAGCTTGGCCCGCAGCTCCGGGTCCTTGATCGAGCGGCCCATGTTCGCCTTGGCGAGCGATTCGATCAGCCCGAGCTGGTTCGGCCTCTTGGTGAAGGCGCTGACCTGGAGTTCCCGTATCCCCCACAGCAGCCCGCGGCGGGCCGCCCGGGTGAAGGGGAGCTGGCGGTGCAGCCAGCGCTCCACGGAGGTGATCGCCCGGTCGGTGCGCGGCATCACCCACGGCGGGGTGCGCTGGAAGAGGGTGAGCCGCTCCACCTCGGGCGCGATGGCGGGCACGATCTGGATGGCGGAGGCGCCCGTACCGATCATGGCGACGCGCTTGCCGCGCAGGTCGTAGTCGTGGTCCCAGCGGGCGGAGTGGAAGACCTTGCCCGGGAAGCCGGCCAGTCCGGGTATCTCCGGCATCTTCGGGTCCGACAGCGGCCCGGTGGCGGAGACGACCACGTCGGCGGTGAGGTCCCCGCCCGAGGTCTCTATCTCCCACCGCATCCCGTCCGCGTCCCACCGCATCATCCGGACCTCGTGGTTCAGCCGGATGTGGCGGCGCAGCCCGAAGGTGTCGGCCACGTGCTCCAGGTACTCCCTGATCGCGGGCTGCCCGGAGAAGGTGCGGGGCCAGTCCGGATTGGGAGCGAAGGAGAAGGAGTACAGATGGGAGGGCACGTCGCAGGCGCACCCGGGGTAGTTGTTGTCCCGCCAGGTGCCGCCGACGGAGTCCGCGCGCTCCAGCACGACGAAGTCCGTGATCCCCTCGCGCCGCAGCCGCACCGCGGCGCCCAGCCCGCCGAACCCGGACCCGATCACCGCCACGCGTACGTGTTCGCGTACGTGTTCGCGTTCCTGCTCGCGCCCGTCCATGCCACCGCCCATGCCAGCCACCTTCGGATGCCGATGCCAACGCCCATTCAGATGCTGCCAGCAATCACTGGCACAATCGGGAGAGTAGAGCAGCCCCGTACTCATGGGTAGGGGTCGCGCCGGGAAAGTTACCGGGAGTACGCCCTAGGCTGCCCACGTGCCTGACAACGCAGCGCGAATCACGGGAGCAGGGACCACAGTGCGCGAATACCGCACGGAAGAGCTGGCCGAGGCCGCCGGCATACCCGTACGCACCCTGCGCTTCTACCGTGAGCGCAAGCTCCTGCCTCCGCCCCGCCGCGAGGGCCGCATCGCCTGGTACGACGACCACCACCTGGCCCGGCTGCGCACCGTCGCCGCCCTGCTGGAGCGCGGCCACACCCTCGGCGGGATAGCCGAGCTGACCGTCGCCTTCGAAAACGGCCGCGACGTCGGCCAGCTGGGTGAGCTGCTCGGCATCGGCTGGTCCGAGGAGACCCCGGTCCGCCTGACGCCCGAGGCCCTCGCCGACTACTTCGAGGGCGAGGTCACCCCGGAGAACCTGGCCACCTCGCTCGACCTCGGCTACCTGGCCACCGACGGCGAGGAGATCGTCCACGTCAGCCGCCGGCTCCTGGACGTCTCCTCGGCCTTGGTCCGCGAGGGCGTACCGCTCTCCGCCGTCCTGGAGGCGGGCCGCCGGGTCCGCGAGCACACGGACGCGATGGCGGCCCTGTTCACCGAGCTCATCTCCACGCACATCTCGGAGGAAGCGGTCCCGCGCCTGCGCCCCCTGGCCAAGAGCGTGGTCGAGGCGGAACTCACGATGTCCATGGACCGCCTCCGCCCGCCTGCGCCGGGCCCCTCGCTGCCCTCGCCGCCCTCGTCCTCTCAGACGCCGAGCTCGTAGACCACGGTCACGGGCGCGTGGTCGGACCACCGCTCGGGGTGCGTCTCGGCCCGCTCCACGAACGCCTTGACGGCCTTCGCGGCCAGCCCCGGCGTCGCCACCTGCAGGTCGATCCGCCAGCCGGCGTCGTTGTCGAAGGCCCGCCCGCGGTAGGACCACCAGGAGTACGGCCCCTCGGTGTCCGGGTGCAGGCTCCGCACCACGTCCACGTATCCGGCGGTGCCGTACACCTGCCCGAGCCACTCGCGCTCCTCGGGCAGGAAGCCGGCGTTCTTCCGGTTGGTCTTCCAGTTCTTCAGGTCGGCTTCCTGGTGGCAGATGTTCCAGTCACCGCACACGACGACCTCCCGCCCGTCCTCGGCGGCCCGCACCCTGAGCGCCTGCAGGTAGGTGAGGAACTCCCCCATGAACCGGTACTTCTCGTCCTGCTTCTCGGTCCCGGCCTCCCCGGAGGGCAGGTAGAGGCTCGCGACGGTCACACCGGGCAGGTCGATCTCCAGGTACCGCCCGCTGTCGTCGAACTCGTCGCTCCCGAATCCGACCTGCACCCGCTCCGGCTCCCGCCGGGTGTACACCGCGACCCCGGCCCGCCCCTTGGCAGCGGCCGGCGCGAACACGGTGTGCCACCCCTCGGGCGCCCGCACCTCGTCCGGAATCTGCCCCTCCTCGGCCCGTACTTCCTGCAGGCAGACGACGTCGGCGTCGGACCCGGCCAGCCACGGGGAGAACCCCTTCTTGGCGGCGGCGCGGATTCCGTTCACATTCACAGAGGTCACAGAGAACATCCCTGCACGATAGCCGGAGCGTTCCGTACGCTGTTCTGATGTCTCAGGAGATCCAGCTCCGCGCCGTGTCGTACGACGACCCGGACGCGGTCAAGCTCAATGACCAAGTACAGATCGAGTACCAGGAGCGCTACGAGGGCGAGGGCGACGAAACCTTCCTCGACCCGGCGATGTTCGCCCCGCCGAAGGGGCTCTATCTCCTCGCCTACGACGCTTCGGGCGCCCCGGTCGCCAGCGGCGGCTGGCGCGGCCACGAGGCGAACGACGAGGGCTACGCGGACGGCGACGCCGAGCTGAAGCGCATGTACGTGATACCCGAGGCCCGCGGCCTGGGCCTGGCCCGCCGCATCCTCGCCGCCCTCGAGGCGGACGCCCGCGCAGCCGGCCGCGTGCGCATGGCCCTGGAAACCGGCGATCAGCAGCCCGAGGCCATCGCCCTCTACCTCTCCGAGGGCTACACCCTGACGGACGCCAAATTCGGCCACTACCGCTTCCACGACTCCAGCCGCTGCATGACGAAGCCGCTGAACCCGGCGTAGCCGGCCCGGGCCCCTCTCCCCCGAACCTCAGATCGGCCTCTGAACTCCCCACCGCCAGGGTCGCCCCCCGTCCACCGCGCCCACACTGGGCCGAGGACGTCACCACGACCCAGCGGGGGGACCGTGCACACCGATCCGAGCGTCTACGAACTGGCCCACCTGGCCGGCGGCCCCCAACGCGTCGCCGAAACCGCCCTGCTCGCGCGGGCGCGGCGTCGCGGACGCGATCGCGGTCGTACGCGAGGCTCCACAGACCCGGAAGCGATTCCTGACCCGAACGCAAAAGATCCCGCCCGGTCTTCCGACCGGACGGGATCTCATGACGTTCTCGGGAGCAACCCGTGAACTGTCGTTTGTGGACCTGTGGGGATTTGAACCCCAGACCCCCTCGATGCGAACGAGGTGCGCTACCAGACTGCGCCACAGGCCCTTGCGACGTGTGAAACATTAGCATCCCCTCGCGGGTGCTCCAAAACCGGATTTGGGGAGCGTCCGCGCAGGTCATCGATCACTCGTTCGCGGCGCGCGGGCGCTCGTCGCCCTCGTACTGGTCGAAGAGGGGCGTACGGGCCGCGTCGCGCGGGCGGGTCCGCGGCGACGGGGTCGACGGGGGCGACGGCTGGGCGCGCAGGCGGGGTTCGGTCGGCTCGGCCGTGCTGGAGCGGGCCGCGCTCCAGGGGTCCGGGGTCGCCGGGCCGGTGGCGCGCGGGGCGACCGGGGCCGTCACGTACGTCGGCAGCGGCACCGGGACGGGCTCCCAGCTGTCACCGCGGGCGGGTCCGCGCTCGCGTTCGCGCTGCTGGTCCACCCACTCCGCGTGGTCGGTCTGCTCGACCAGGGCGCGCCGGCCGGCCTCCTGCGGGGAGACGGGTGGCGCGGGGTCCGGGTCGGAGCCGGCCGCGGTGGCGTCTTCGGAGTGCCGGCGCCGCGGGCGGTTCTCGCGCAGGTGGCGGGCGGCCGCCTCGGCGCGCCGCCGGTCCATGGTGAACTCGTAGCGGCGTCGCTCCTGGACCCGCAGATGCACGATGTACGTGCTCAGCAGCAGGGCGGGGACGGCCGGGGCCCACAGGTACTGGAGTCCGCCCACTGCGGCGGCGACCGCGCCGAGGGTGAAGATCAGGAAGAGCAGCGCGGTGGTGCGCCGGCGGCGCGCCAGGACGACCAGGCGCTGCTCGCGGCGGGCCCGCTCCACGCGGTCGGCCCGCTCGGAGGCGGCCGATCTCGGCTCGGCACGGGTCGGCGGGGGCACGACGACGGCCCGGGCGTCGGCGACGTCCACGGGTTTCACCGTTTCCGTCGCGGCGTCCGGGTCCGCGGGGGGCTGGGGCTGCGCCTCCTCGTCACCGCGCTCACGCAGGCCCTTGGCGTAACGGCGCTCCATTCCCGCCCGGCCGGAAAGCAGCCGGATGGCGGTGGAGAAGCGTTCCGTCGGACGGGCTTCGTTCAGCTCGTCCTGCCTCCGGAGCCACATGGGCACCAAGTAGGCGGCCCAGGCCCCGACAATGACTGCGTAGATGAGGCCGCTGCTGCTCACACCCCACACCGTAGAGGGGCGCGGCCGGGCGGATCCGCCAATTGGGGCGGCGTGTCGCACGATCTCGCTGATATCACGGACTTTTTTTGTGATTCTTCGGATCAGGTTATGGGCGAATCGGTCATTGGGCGAAAGAATTCGAACAGATATCGGATTTCTATTGTTCCGGCGACTTGCCCTGCTCGGCGGGACCGTGCGGATGGCGTTCGCGGTGCCAGCGCCGCAGCAGCCCCTCGCGCACTTCCTCCGCCGTCAGCGCGTACACGAGGTGGTCGCGCCAGGCCCCGTCGATGTGCAGGTACCGCGGGCGCAGTCCCTCCTCGCGGAAGCCGAGCTTCTCCACCACCCGCCGGCTCGGACCGTTCTCCGGCCGGATGCAGACCTCGATCCGGTGCAGCCCGACCTTGGCGAAGCAGTGGTCCACCGCCAGCGCGACCGCCGTCGGCATCACACCGCGGCCCGCCACGTCCCGGTCCACCCAGTAGCCGACGTGGCCCGCGCACATCGAGCCCCAGGTGATCCCGGCGACCGTCAGCTGACCCACCAGGCGACCCTGGTACTCGATGACGAACGGCAGCATGCGCCCCGCGTTCGCCTCCGCCCGCAGGTGGCGCACCATCTGGCGGTACGTCGGCCGCTGGATCACCGGCCCCCAGGGCGCGGGCGGCGGGATCGTCGCCTCCCACGGCCGCAGCCAGTCGCGGTTGCGGCGGTTGACCTCGCGCCATGCGGCCTGGTCGCGCAGCTTTATCGGCCGGAGCGAGACGTCGCCGTCCGCCAGCACCACCGGCCAGGTGGGGCCGTTCAGCTCGGGCTCCCCGGCGGTCTGCCCTCGGGACGGGGGTGGTCGCCGCCGCGGATCTGGTCGACGGCGTGCAGCAGGACGCGGGACAGGACCGCGATCCCGTCGCGGACCCCGCCCGTGGAACCGGGCAGGTTCACGATCAAGGTGCGTCCGGCCACGCCCGCCAGCCCCCGGGACAGGGCCGCGGTGGGCACCTTCGCCAGGGACTCGGCCCGGATGGCCTGCGGGATGCCCGGGATCTCGTAGTCCAGTACCCGGGCGGTGGCGTCGGGGGTCCGGTCGGTCGGCGAGATGCCGGTGCCGCCGGTGGTCAGGATGACGTCGTACGCGGCGGCCACGCCCTCGCGCAGGGCCGCCTCCACGGGGTCCCCGTCGGGCACCACGTGCGGCCCGTCCACCGCGAAGCCGAGCGCGCGCAGGCCCTCGGCGAGCACCGGGCCGCCCTTGTCCGCGTACACGCCTTGCGAGGCCCGGTTGGAGGCCGTGACCACCAGCGCGCGCAGCGAGGTGGTTCCGGGCGTCACCGGGTCCGCCTCCTGGGCGTGGGCGTGGCTGTGGACCTCGCCGCCGCGGGGGGCGTTCACGAGCGCGCCCAGTCGCCGGACTTGCCGCCCGTCTTCTCCTCGACCCGCACGTCGGTGATGACCGCGCCCTTGTCGACGGCCTTGACCATGTCGATGACGGTGAGCCCGGCGACCGCGACGGCGGTCAGCGCCTCCATCTCGACGCCCGTGCGGTCGGTGGTCTTGACGGTGGCGAGGATCTCGACGGCGTCGTCGGTGACCTTCAGGTCCACCTTCACCCCGGAGACGGCCAGCGGGTGGCACAGCGGAATCAGGTCGGGGGTCTTCTTCGCCCCCATGATCCCGGCGATCCGCGCGGTGGCGAGGGCATCGCCCTTGGGCACGCCCTCGCCCCGCAGCAGTTCGATGACGCGGGGGGCGACGAGCACGCGGCCGCTGGCCCGCGCCGTCCGGGTGGTGACGTCCTTCGCCGAGACGTCGACCATCCGGGCCGCGCCGGCCTCGTCGATGTGCGTCAGCCTGGTGGCGGGGGGGTCGGCGGCGCTGTTTTGGGTGTTCATATCTGCGTGTCGCTCCCGTCCCGGCCCCACCAAAAACGATGTAGT
>NZ_JBHWMB010000049.1:15998-29441 GCF_042730015.1 Streptomyces sp. NPDC059957
CGGGGGGGGGGGGGGGTTCGGGAGAGGAGGGGGAAAAAATGGGGGAGGGGCCGGCTGTGGGGGGGTGCGGAGGTTGGGGGCAGGCCCCCCCCCCGGCGCTGCTCTGCGTACTCATATCTGCGTGCCGCTCCCGTCCGGGCCCCGCAAGGGCCTGTGTGGTGCAACACGCTACCCGCATCCGCCGGACCTCAGCCGAGCAGGACCACTTCCAGCTCGGCCCCGGGCTCCACCGAGGTCACGTCCTCCGGTACGACCATCAGCGAGTCGGCGTGCGCCAGCGCGGCGATCAGGTGCGAGCCCGATCCGCCGACCGGGCTGACCGTGCCGTTCTCCGCGTCGTACTTTCCGCGCAGGAACTGCCGGCGGCCCGCCGGGGAGCCGATCGCCTTGTCCGCCTCGAGCACCGCGCGCACGCTCGGCCGGCTGACCTCGGAGGCGGGCAGGCCCATGAGGGCGCGGATCGCGGGGCGCACGAACAGCTCGAAGGAGACGTAGGAGGAGACCGGGTTGCCGGGCAGGGCCAGCAGCGGGGTGTGGTCGGGGCCGATGGTGCCGAAGCCCTGGGGCTTGCCGGGCTGCATGGCGAGCTTGCGGAAGTCGATCCCGGCGCCGTCCACCTCGTCGTCGCCCGTGGAGACGGCCGTGAGGGCTTCCTTGACCACGTCGTACGCGCCGACGCTGACCCCGCCCGTGGTGACCAGCAGGTCGGCCCGGATGAGCTGGTCCTCGATGGTGGAGCGCAGGGTGTCGGCGTCGTCGGCGACGGCTCCGACCCGGTAGGCGATGGCCCCGGCGTCCCGCGCGGCGGCGGCCAGGGCGAAGCTGTTGGAGTCGTAGATCGTGCCGGCCGTCAGGGCCTCGCCGGGCTGGACCAGTTCGCTGCCGGTGGACAGGACGACCACGCGCGGGCGCGGACGCACCCGTACGGTGCCCCGCCCGATGGCTGCCAGCAGGGCGATCTGCGGCGGCCCGAGGACGGTGCCCGCGGCGAGCGCGAGGTCCCCGGCCTGTACGTCGCTGCCGCGCGCGCGGACGTGGGCCCGCGCCTCGGCGGGGCGGTGGACCCGTACCTCGCCGGCGGCGCCCTCGGGCGACTCGCTGGCGGGGGTCATCCCGGTGGCGGCGCCGCCGCCCGTGCCGCCGTCGGTCCACTCGACCGGTACGACGGCTTCCGCGCCGGGGGGCAGCGGGGCGCCGGTCATGATGCGGGCGGCCTGGCCGGGGCCCACGGTCGGCAGCTCGCCGTCGCCGGCCGCCACGTCCCCGATGACCGTCAGCACCGCCGGGAACTCCTTGCTGGCACCCTGGACATCGGCGGTCCGGACGGCGTAGCCGTCCATCGAGCTGTTGTCGAAGGGCGGCAGCGCGACGGGCACGGTGACGTCCTCGACGAGGACGCAGCCCTGGGCGTCCAGCAGCTGGAGCTCGATGGGCTCCAGCGGCCGGACCGTGCCGAGGACGTCCGCCAGGTGCTCGTCCACCGACCAGAGTCGCTGGGGGGTCCCGGCCGGCTGGGGGTCCTGCGGTGCTTCGGGCTTGCTCAAGGTCCTACATCTCCTCCGTGACGTAATGGTGAAGCCAGGCACGGAACTCCGGGCCCAGGTCCTCACGCTCGCACGCGAGTCGGACGATGGCCCGCAGGTAGTCCCCGCGGTCCCCGGTGTCGTAGCGGCGGCCCCGGAAGACCACGCCGTGCACCGGGCCGCCGACGGTCTCGTCGGCGGCCAGCTTCTGCAGGGCGTCGGTCAGCTGGATCTCACCGCCGCGGCCCGGCTCGGTCTCACGCAGTATGCCGAAGATCGCCGGATCGAGGACGTATCGTCCGATGACCGCGTAATTGCTGGGCGCGTCCGCGGCGTCCGGCTTCTCCACGAGACCGGTGATGCGGACCACGTCCGACTCGCCGGTGCGCTCGACCGCGGCGCAGCCGTAGAGGTGCACCTGGGAGGGGTCGACCTCCATCAGTGCGACCACGGTGCCGCCCGCGCGCTGCTGGATCTCCGTCATCCGGCGCAGCAGCGGGTCGCGGGGGTCGATGAGGTCGTCGCCGAGGAGGACGGCGAAGGGTTCGTCGCCGACGTGCGGCTCGGCGCACAGCACGGCGTGGCCCAGGCCCCGGGGGTCGCCCTGGCGGACGTAGTGCATGGTGGCCAGGTCGCTGGACTCCTGGACCTTCTTGAGCTTGTCGTCGTCGCCCTTGGCGATGAGCGCGGACTCGAGCTCGTAGTTGCGGTCGAAGTGGTCTTCGAGAGCACGCTTGTTACGGCCCGTGATCATGAGAATGTCGTCGAGGCCGGCCGACACGGCCTCTTCGACGACGTACTGGATGGCCGGCTTGTCCACCACTGGAAGCATTTCCTTGGGCGTCGCCTTGGTTGCGGGAAGGAACCGAGTGCCGAGGCCCGCGGCCGGGATGACGGCCTTTTTGATCACGGGGTGCAACTGAGTCATGGGCGGAACGATAGTGCTTCGTCATGAGGCCCGAGTGAGATTCAGATGAACATGATCAGGTATACCCCCATAGAAAGGGATACGAGCCAACCGTGACAGAGAACCAGCCGTCGACGGCCAAGACGGACCTGCGCCGTGAACTCCTCGCGGCCCGCCGCGCCCTGTCCGCCGACACCCTGAGCGCCGCGGCCCGCGCCCTCTCCCGCTCCGCCCTGGAGCTGCCCGAACTCAGCTCCGCCCGCACCGTGGCCGCCTACGTCTCCATCGGCTCCGAACCCGGCACCCGCGAGCTGCTCGACGCCCTCCGGGCAGCCGGCACCCGCGTGCTGCTGCCCGTCCTGCTGCCCGACAACGACCTCGACTGGGCGGCGTACGAAGGCCCCGGGAGCCTGGCCGAGGCCGCGCACCCGGGGAAGATGCGGCTCCTGGAGCCCGCCGGCCCCCGGCTCGGTCCGGACGCGGTGACCGGCGCCGACGCCGTACTGCTGCCCGGACTGGCCGTGGACCGGCGGGGGATGCGGCTCGGGCGGGGCGGAGGCTCGTACGACCGGGTGCTGGAACGGCTGGAGCGCGCCGGGGCGCATCCCGCGCTGGTCGTGCTGCTCTACGACGACGAGGTGGTCGCGCGGGTCCCGGAGGAACCGCACGACCACCCCGTACGAGCGGCGGCCACCCCGTCGGGGGTGGTCCGCTTCAGCGCTTAGACCCTGCGGTCCCCGCGGTCACGAATCCTCGGGCTGGAGGGTCAGGGTGTCGACCGTGGCCTCGGCCACGGCGTCCTTGCCGAAGGGCCAGTCCAGCAGTTCGCCCTTGGCCCACATCGTCGTCTGGTCCGTGTAGTGGTCGTGGTACGCGTGCCCCGAGGCGCCCGTCAGGTTGATCCAGCGGGACTTGTCGAAGTCGGCGAGGTTCACGACCATCCGCATCGACGGCACCCAGGTGACCCCGTACCCGCTGGAGGCGTTCCAGCCGGTCGCGTTGACGGTGGCCTCGCCGCCGCCCAGGTTCCAGGGGCCGCGGTTGAGGAGCCACTGGAGGTAGCCGGGGCCCTCGGTACCGATCGTCTGGTTCTTCAGCATCAGCTGGTGCAGCCGGCCCCAGCTCCAGGTCGACTGGTCCTTGCCGAGCTTGGCGGTCAGCTCCCAGCGGGCGTCCTTCATGGCCCGCGCGAAGAGCTGGTCGCGGTTGGTGGTGGCGGCCACGGTGCGGCCCACGGCGGGCGCCTGCCACCACTGCGAGTCCTCGTCCTTGACCAGGCGGCGGACCACCTCGAACCAGCGGTCCCCGCCGTCCGGCTGCGCCGAGTCGGAGCTGCGCTCACCGCATTCGCGGACCATCTTGGCGAGGTCGTCGGCCGGTCCGGTGGTCTGCTCGGGGACGTTCATGCAACTGCCCTCGACCCGGAGCTCCTTGGGCATCTTGTCGCCGAAGGCCAGCTTGAGGATGTTGCGCCAGACCGCGTTGAAGTACGCGGCGGCCGCCGAGTCGGGCTCCTGGGTGTAGTTCCAGCCCTCCAGCAGCTTCTGGGCGGAGCGGACGTCCGGGTCCGAGACGTCGATCTTGGCCAGCATCGGGGTCAGCAGCGCGGCGATCTCGCTGCTGTTGTCCATCTGCATGGTGCGCATGTCGTCGGTGGAGATCTTCCCGCTGTCCTTGATCTTCGCCTCGATGAGGTCGTTGATCCGCTGGCTGCGGGCGCCGTAGCCCCAGTCGGTGGTCAGCAGGTACGGGTACTTGCCCGGGCCGGTGCCGCTCTCGGTGACGGCCTGGTTGGCGGTCACGATGAAGCCGCGTTCGGGGTTGAGCACCCACGGCATCTCGTCCTGCGGGACGTAGCCGGCGTTGCCGTCCTTGCCGCCCTTCCAGGCGTACTTGGAGTCCCAGCCCGGGGTCGGCATCTTGCCGTCGGCGCCGCCGCCGCGGATCGGGATGCGGCCGGGGGCCTGGTAGCCGATGTTGCCGTTGGCACCCTTGCTGTCCGCGTAGATCAGGTTCTGCGAGGGGACCTCGAAGTCGCGGGCCGCGGCGCGGAACTCCTGGAAGTTCTTGGCCCGGTTGATCGAGAAGACCGCGTCCATCGACTTGCCGGGGTCCAGCGCGGTCCAGCGCAGGGAGACCCCGTAGCCGTTGCCGCGGTCCGGGGCGGCGCTGTTCACGGGGGCGCGGGCGCCGACCGTGGAGATCTCGTCGCTGCGGTCGGAGATCAGCGGGCCGTTGTTGGTGGACCGGACGGTGATCTTCTTCTCGCCGCCGCCGGCGATCTTGATGACCTCTTCGCGGGTGGTGAAGGGGAGCACCTTGTTGTCGTAGACGTAGCCCTCGGGCTTGACCTGCTCCAGGTAGAGGTCGGTGACGTCGGCGCCGAGGTTGGTCATGCCCCAGGCGATGTCGGCGTTGTGGCCGATGATCACGCCCGGCATGCCGGAGAAGGTGTAGCCGGCCACGTCGTACCGGCAGGAGGCCGAGGCCGCCCGGCAGTGCAGGCCCATCTGGTACCAGACCGAGGGCAGCTGCGGGGAGAGGTGCGGGTCGTTCGCGAGCAGCGGCTTGCCGGTGGTCGTGTAGCGGCCGGCGACGACCCAGGAGTTCGAGCCGATGCCGCTGCCGGCGGGGCCGAGGATCGCGGGGATCGTGTCGAGGGTGTTCGCCAGCGCGCTGAGCGAGGTGCGCAGGCCCACGGTGGCGCCCTGGGCGGTGGCGTTGCCGGCCAGCCCGGTCTCGCCGGTGGTCCCCGTGGAGACCTGGGAGCCGCTGGTGCTGCCCTGCCCGCCGGGGGTGGAGCCGGAGCCCACCGGGCTGCCGGAGCCGGGACCGGCCGCGGGGGCGTACTTCCCGCCCTTGACGGCGCCGCCCTCGACGATCGGACGGTTCCGGTCGAAGGGGTACGGCGGGTAGAGGTCGTTGATCTGCGCCTGCGAGAGCTTGCCCGTCATCAGCGCGCGGTCGATCTCGTCCTGCATGTTGCCGCGCAGGTCCCAGGCCATCGCCTTGAGCCAGGCCACCGAGTCGACCGGGGTCCACTGCTCGGGCGCGTAGTCCTCGCTGAGCTTGAGGGCGGCGTGCTCGACGGAGAGGTCCTTGCCGGACTTCCCCTTCAGGTACGCGTTGACCCCGTCGGCGTAGGACTGCAGGTACTTCTTCGTTTCCGGCGACAGCTTGGTGTCGTACTCCTGCTGCGCGACCTGGCGCCAGCCGAGCGTGCGCAGGAAGGCGTCCGTCTCGACCTGGCCGGAGCCGAACATCTCGGAGAGCCGCCCGGAGGTCATGTGGCGGCGTACGTCCATCTCCCAGAACCGGTCCTGCGCGTGCACGAAGCCCTGCGCGCGGAAGAGGTCGTCGTCGGAGTCGGCGTACAGCTGGGGGATTCCGTTGGCGTCGCGCTTGACGTCGACGGTCCCGGTCAGGCCGGGCACCTTCAGGGAGCCGGTGGTCTGCGGGAACGAGGCCCGCACGCTGTCCACGCTCCAGTACGCCCCGTACCCGAGGCCAGCGAAGAGCGCCAGCACCAGGACGAGCACGATCAGACGGGCGCGTCGTCCCTTCTTCTTGACGGAAGGGGCGGTTTCGTTGGCGGGCATCGCTGTCCTTAGAGGGGCAGGGTGGTCCTGGGAGTGCTGGGAGCAACCATAGGCGCAGGACCACCCCCGTTGATCCGCCAGGGGTCGAGCTCGTGGTCCGGCCCTTGCCGACGGCTCGTGACGAGGGGTCACGAGGACAGGGGCGCGCAGGCGTTTCACAATGTGGCTAGTGAGTAAAGGGCGCGTCAAAGATTAGGTAAGGTAACGAAGTACTTGCCGTCCGTGCCCGCGCCGGAACGATCCGTCAGTCCGACGTCCGCCGTTCCGCATCGCCCGGCACATCGAGGAAAGGGCCGCCCGCTGACTGTCCACACGCTCAATGAGCTCATGCTGGTCTGCTCGCTCGTACTGCTCGTCGCCGTGGCGGCGGTACGCGTCTCATCGCGCAGCGGACTCCCCAGCCTGCTCATTTACCTCGGCATAGGCATCGCGATAGGCCAGGACGGCATCGGCAACGTCGTATTCGACAACGCCGCGCTGACCCAGGTGATCGGCTATGCCGCCCTCGTGGTGATCCTCGCCGAGGGCGGTCTGGGTACGAAGTGGAAAGAGATCAAGCCGGCCCTGCCGGCCGCGATCGTGCTGTCGCTGGTCGGCGTCGCCGTCAGCGTGAGCGTGACCGCGGCCGGCGCGCACTACCTGGTCGGCCTCGAATGGCGGCAGGCCCTGCTGATCGGCGCGGTCGTCTCCTCGACCGACGCGGCGGCCGTCTTCTCGGTCCTGCGCAAGGTCCCGCTGCCTTCCCGGATCACGGGCGTGCTGGAGGCCGAGTCGGGCTTCAACGACGCTCCCGTCGTCATCCTGGTCGTGGCCTTCGCGACCGTGGGGCCGGTCGACCAGTGGTACGTCCTCATCGGGAAGATCGCGCTGGAGCTGGCGATCGGGGTCGCGATCGGCCTGACGGTGGGCTTCCTGGGCTCGTACGGGCTGCGGCACGTGGCCCTTCCCGCCTCGGGCCTCTACCCGATCGCGGTGATGGCGATCGCGATCACCGCCTACGCGGCCGGCGCGATGGCGCACGGCTCCGGCTTCCTCGCCGTGTACCTGGCGGCGATGGTGCTGGGGAACGCGAAGCTCCCCCACTGGCCCGCCACCCGGGGATTCGCGGACGGGCTCGGCTGGATCGCCCAGATCGGCATGTTCGTGCTGCTGGGCCTGCTGGTCACCCCGCACGAACTGGTCCACGACTTCTGGCCGGCGGTGATCATCGGGCTGGTGCTGACGATGGTGGCCCGGCCGCTGGAGGTCTTCGTCTCGCTGCTGCCCTTCCGGGTGCCCTGGCAGGAGCAGGCGCTCATGTCCTGGGCGGGCCTGCGCGGGGCCGTGCCCATCATCCTGGCGACCATCCCCATGGTGTCCGGGATCGAGGGCAGCGAGCGCGTCTTCAACATCGTCTTCGTCCTGGTCGTCGTCTACACCCTGGTCCAGGGCCCGACCCTGCCCTGGCTCGCGCGCAAGCTGAAGCTGGGCAACAACGACGAGGCCGCCTCCGACCTGGGGATCGAGTCGGCGCCGCTGGAGAAGCTGCGCGGACACCTGCTGTCCTTCGCGATCCCGCCCGCCTCGCGGATGCACGGCGTCGAGGTGAGCGAGCTGCGGCTGCCGCCGGGGGCCTCCGTCACGCTGGTCGTACGGGACGCGCGGAGCTTCGTACCGGCGCCGTCGACCGTGCTGCGGCGCGGGGACGAGCTGCTGGTGGTGGCCACGGACCCGGTACGGGACGCGGCGGAGGCGCGGCTGCGGGCGGTGGCCCTGGGCGGCAAGCTGGCGGGCTGGCTGGGGACCGGCGGGGACGGCGACGGAGGCGGCAGCGGCCGCAGCGGCGGCGGGAAGGCCAAGGGGTCCGGCAAGGGGTCGGGCAAGGGTTCCGGCAAAGGTTCCGGCAAGGGTTCCGGCAAGGGGGCCTCGAAGAGGCCCGCCAAGGATTAGAGCGACGCTCTAATTCATCAATTTCGATGCTTTCTGTCCGCATTCGACCCTGTTTGCATGGGACCTGAATGCGAAGCTCCAGTTAATCGCAGGTGAAGACACGCCTTGTAGCCGGAATCACAGGGCGTATCGGGCGATCTGCCTGTACGATTAAGGAACAACACATCGAACCAACTCTGCCTGACGCAGAGCTGGCGCGACCGCAAAGCGGCCGTGGCACCCTCCCGCAGTGGGCGCCCAGGTATCACTCGGTTTTGCGCAAGAGGACAGCTCTCGGGGCTCCCACATGTACGGGTGCGATCGCTCACAAGGCGCCGCATCGTCCGCAGACGGGGAGTTCTACCAGGCAGCGGAAAGGCCAGGCCGTGACATCCGCGGTCACGACCGACAAGTCCGCCACGTCCACCCGACCCGGCTACGGGCAGCTCCTGCGCACGCCCGGCGCCCTCGGCTTCGTTCTCCCGGGATTCGCCGCGCGACTCCCCTTCGGCATGCTGACGATCAGCATCCTGCTGCTGGTCCAGCACACCACCGGTTCCTACGGCAGCGCCGGCATCGTCGCCGCCTTCACCGGTATCTCCATGGCCGTGTTCGCCCCGGTCATGGGCAAGCTCATCGACCGCCACGGCCAGAGCGCCGTCCTGGTCCCGGTGGCCCTCGTCCACGCCACCGCCGTCAGCTCCCTGGTGGCGTTCGCGCTGCTGGGTGCGCCCGTCTGGGCGCTCGCACTGGCGGCCGTCCCCGCCGGTGCATCCGTCCCGCAGGTCGGACCCATGGTCCGGTCCCGCTGGGCGGCCAAGCTCGAGGGCTCCCCGCTGCTGCCCACGGCCGCAGCGTTCGAGTCCGTCACCGACGAGTTCACCTTCGTCGTCGGCCCGGTGCTCGCCACCGCGCTGTGCACCGGCATCAACCCGGCGGCCGGTCTGGTCACCGAGGCCGCGCTGACCCTGATCGGCGGCCTGCTGTTCGCCGCCCAGCGCGCCACGCAGCCCAAGCCCGTCGCCCGCCCGGCGCACGGCGAGAAGCACGCCCCGGCCCTGTCGTTCCACGGCCTGCGCGTCCTGATCGTCGCCTTCATCGGCATCGGCGCCGTCTTCGGCGGCATGCAGGTCTCGCTCGCCGCCTTCTCCGAGGAGATCGGCAACCCGGGCGCCAACGGTCTGCTCTACGGCGTCTTCGCCGCGGGCAACATGATCGCCGGCATCGCCTGCGGCGCCATCGCCTGGAAGATCGGCCCGCGCCGCCGCCTGATCCTCGGCTACATCGGACTCACCGCGGCCGCCTCGGTCCTGTGGGCCGCGAACTCGATGATCCTGCTCGGCGCGCTCGGCCTGGTCGTCGGTCTGTGCATCGCCCCCGCGCTGATCACCGGCTACACCATGATCGAGCAGCTGGTCCCGGCCACCTCGCGGACCGAGGCCTTCACCTGGCTCACCGGCGGCGTCGCCTTCGGGCAGGCCGGCGCCGTGACCCTGGCCGGCCGTCTGACGGACGCGCACGGGTCCTCGTACGGGTTCCTCGTGCCGATGGTTGCCACCGTGCTCGCTCTGGCGATCCTGCTGGCGCTGCGTGCGAAGCTTGCCCCGAAGGCCCCGAGCCGGATCGTCAGCTCGTCCAAGCCGGCCACCTCGACCACCTCCGCGGCATCCGCCGCGGGTGTGAACGAGCGTGGTCTGGGTCACCGCGTGCCGGTGACGGTGGACTGATCCGCCGGAATACGTCACCATGGAGCGTCGTTAGCACTCATTGAGTCAGAGTGCCAGGAGGAAATTCGTGCCGACCTACCAGTACCAGTGCACCGAGTGCGGTGAGGGCCTTGAGGCCGTGCAGAAGTTCACCGATGACGCACTGACCGTGTGCCCGAGCTGCGACGGACGCCTGAAGAAGGTGTTCTCAGCGGTCGGCATCGTCTTCAAGGGATCCGGTTTCTACCGGAACGACAGCCGCGGCGCTTCGTCGAGCAGCACCCCTGCCTCGAAGCCCGCGTCGACGCCGGCCGCCACCCCGGCCGCGTCCTCGTCGTCTTCGTCGTCCTCGACCTCGACCTCCTCGTCGTCGTCGAGCTCGTCGGCCGCCTGACGCGCTCCAAGGCTTCATCAGCCGTAACAGCTTCACCCGAGGCCCTGCCGTCCCCACCGGACAGCGGGGCCTTCGGCATGCCCCGTTAGGGTGGCCGCATGGCGAATGCAGAGATCGGTGTCATCGGCGGATCGGGCTTCTACTCCTTCCTGGAGGACGTCTCCGAGATCCAGGTGGAGACGCCTTACGGGCCCCCCAGCGACTCCCTCTACCTCGGCGAGCTCGCCGGCCGCACCGTGGCCTTCCTGCCCCGGCACGGCCGCAGCCACACCGTCCCCCCGCACAAGATCAACTACCGGGCCAACCTGTGGGCGCTGCGCTCCGTGGGCGTCCGCCAGGTGCTGGGCCCCTGCGCGGTCGGCGGCCTGCGCCCCGAGTACGGCCCGGGCACCCTGCTCGTCCCCGACCAGCTGGTCGACCGTACGAAGTCCCGCGCCCAGACCTTCTTCGACGGGGAGCCGCTCCCCGACGGCTCGGTCCCCAACGTCGTGCACACCACCTTCGCCGACCCGTACTGCCCGGTGGGCCGCGCGGTGGCGCTGGCGGCGGCGCGCGGGCGGGAGTGGGAGCCGGTCGACGGCGGCACCATGGTCGTCATCGAGGGGCCGCGCTTCTCCACGCGCGCCGAATCCCGCTGGCACGCCGCGGCCGGCTGGTCGGTCGTCGGCATGACGGGCCACCCGGAGGCCGTCCTCGCGCGCGAGCTGGGCCTCTGCTACACCTCCATGGCCCTGGTCACCGACCTGGACGCGGGCGCGGAGACGGGCGAGGGCGTCTCGCACACGGAGGTCCTCAAGGTCTTCGGCGAGAACGTCGGCCGCCTGCGCGAGGTCCTCTTCGACGCGGTGGCCGCCCTGCCCCCGACGGAATCCCGCGCCTGCCTGTGCACCCACGCCCACGACGGCTGGGACCTGGGCATCGAGCTGCCCTAGCCGCCGCGGACACTGGCGGGATGAACGACACCACCACTGACCGCCGGGTCATCGTCGCCCTCGACTTCGACGGCCGCGAGGCGGCCGAGGCCCTCGTGGCACGGCTCGGGGGCGCCTGCGGCTTCTACAAGGTCGGGCTGGAGCTGCTGACCGCCGCCGGGCCCGACCTCGTACGCGGGCTCGTCGGGCAGGGTCACGAGGTCTTCCTCGACCTGAAGCTCTTCGAGATCCCGAACTCCGTCGCCGGTGCCGTGCGCGCCGCGGGCGCGCTGGGCGTGTCCGTGGTGACCGTGCACTCCATGGGCGGTACGGGCATCATGGCGGCGGCGGTGGACGCGGCGCGGGAGTTCCCGGGGCTACGGGTGCTCGCGCTGACGGTGGTCACGAGCATGACCGCGAGCGACCTCGCCGACATCGGCATCGGCGGCAGCAGCGGCGTCGGCATTGGCAGCGGCAGCGGCGTCGTCCCCGGCGGTGTGAGCACCGACGAGCAGGTGCTGCGGCTGGCCCGGCTGGCGGCCGAGGCCGGCTGCGACGGGGTCGTCGGATCGCCCCGGGAGGCCGGTCCGCTGCGGAGACTGCTGGGGCCCGATCGGCTGATCGTCACGCCGGGCGTGACGCTGCCGGGCGTGACGCTGCCGGGTGGGCAGGCGGGCGGGGAGGCCGGCGGGCACGCCCGCTCCGACACCCCGTGGGCCGCCTTCGCGGCCGGGGCCTCGCACGTCGTGGTGGGGCGGTCGGTGACCCGGGCCGCGGATCCGGTGGCGGCGCTGCGGCGGATCGCGGTGGGGCGGTAACTCCTGCGGGTGATGGGGATATCCACAGGCTGGGGATCATCCACAGAGCCGAGCGGGATCCGCCGGGACGGCGGATCGTGAGGGACGTCCGGGCGCTGGGTCCGGACTCCGGGTCCAGGACCCGGGCCCGCTCCCTCAGGTGGTGGCCGTCATGACCGCGAACTCCCGCATCCCTTCCCTCTCGTCCCTCTCCTCACCTCACACCCACACCCCGGTGCGCTCCTCTCCCGTCCCCCGGCGCCCCTCTTCCGCTACGTGTCCTCCCGCGCGCTCCGTTCCCCTCTTCGCCCCGCTCCGCGTGGGGCGGGCCGGGGACCGGCTGCGCAGGGCGGTGCGGCGCCGGCGGCGCGGGGCCGCGGCCGGGCTGGCCGTCGTGGCGGCCGTACTGGCGGTGGGCGGCACCGAGGCGCGGGCCTCGCGGGGCTCCGCACCGCCCGTGGCGCAGCCTCCACCGGCGGCGGTGCGGCTGGTGTCGGCGCCGGTGCGCATCGCGGACGCGGCGACGGTGCGGCTGCTTCGGCCCGGAGACCGGGTGGACGTGGTCGCCGCGGAGCGCGGCGGGCCGCCCCGGGTGGTGGCGGCGGGGGCCCGGGTCGCCGAAGTGCCCGCTCCGGAAGCGGGCGTTGGGGACGGCGGGGCGCTGGTGGTGCTGTCCGTCCCCCGGGACACCGCGCGGGCTCTGGTGGGTGCGGGGACCGTTTCCCGACTGGCGGTGACCTTGTGTTGAATCGTACGAACGTGCGGCCAAGTCACGGCGGGGTGAGGGTCGATTGGACACCCCCGACCCAAACTGCCGTAGCTTTCGGAACCGTTGGCTCCATGTTCGGCAGATACGAAGAAAGGCTCAGTGGTGAGCGAGAAGAAGAAGGTGAGCGTGCTGGAAGGCTTCAAGGCCTTCCTGATGCGCGGCAACGTGGTCGACCTGGCGGTGGCCGTGGTCATCGGCGCCGCGTTCACGAACATCGTGAATTCTGTCGTGAAGGGCCTGATCAGCCCGGTGATCGGCCTCGTCGGCACGCAGAGTCTGGACGCCTACAAGACCTGCATCAAGGATCCCTGCGGAACCGGCGCCGACGGCAAGCCGACGGGCGTGGAGCTCCTCTGGGGCTCCGTGCTCAACGCCACGCTGACCTTCCTGATCACCGCCGCGGTCGTGTACTTCCTCATGGTGCTGCCGATGTCGAAGTACCTCGCCCGGCAGGAGGCGCGCCGCAAGGCGAAGGAAGGCGTGCAGGAGACCATGGAGATCACCGAGCTGGTGGTGCTCAAGGAGATCCGCGACGAGCTGATCGCCCAGCGCGGCGCGGGTGGCGGGAACGCCCACTCCGACGCTCCGAGCCCCCGGCTCTAGGCGAGCCCTGCGGTCAGACGTGGTGCGGGGGCTTCTCGTCGAGGAAGCGGGCCAGGTCGGCCGCGCTTCCGCCGGCGGGCAGCCGCTCGCCCCAGCCCCGGTCGGTGTCGTCCGAGGACTGCTGGTCCAGCGGGTCGCCGAAGTCCAGCCGCGGCTTCGGCCGTGACGTCGGCGGGGACTTCGGCTGGGGCTCGGCCGCGGGCTCCGGCCGTGCGGACTTCGGGGCGTGCGGGTCGGTGGCGGGGGGGGGGTTTCCGTCCCCCCGAGTCGCCCAACCCCCCCCCCCACCCCACCCCACTTTGGAGGGGGCGACCCCCCCAGGGCGG